>JADFVK010000274.1 GCA_015222495.1 Pseudomonadota bacterium | reverse complement strand
TGGGAAGGCTGGTGCTGGATTAAGGGGGCTTGGCAGATGGGGCAAATATAAGGCATGAATAGGTTATAAAAGGAAAGGTTAAAAGGTGTTATGGGTTGTGTGTGGTCGAGTAATGCAAGAGCGCACCCTAGGCGCGTATGCGTGGAACAATAACAGGTCTGTTTCTATTTTAGGGCAGCCTTCAATTTTTGTATTATACTTTAAAATTAGTGGAATCAAGAGAGGGTTTTGAATGGATTTAAATAAGGGGGGCTTTTTTTTTAATCTGGTACTAGCCCTGGTATTCATAGTCGGGTTTGGTGCGTGTTCAACGCAAAGTGATACCGTACAACCCGATGTATTACGTGTTTCTTTAGAGCCTGGCATAAGTAATCTCGATGATTTACATCATTCATTCATTCCTCTGCTAAGATATTTGGAGCAAGAGCTTGATATCCATGTTGAATGGATTCCGGTTGATAGTTATCAGGATCAGCTAGACAAGTTTCACGAAAATGAACTGGACTTGGCTTTATTCGGTGGCTATGGTTTTGTTAAAGCACAGTTACGTGATAACGCCGATCCACTGGTTATGCGAGATATTGATTTTCAATTTACCAGTTATTTTCTGGTGGCAAATGATAATAAAGCATCTAATATTACCGAGCTGAAAGGACAATCTTTTAGTTTTGGTTCAGCCCTCTCTACCTCAGGACATATCATGCCTCGTTTCTTTTTATCTACTCAAGACATTATTCCAGAGACGTTTTTTTCACACGTCTTTTTTTCTGGTGCACATGACTTAACGGCTCGGTGGGTACAAGAAAAACGTGTTGATGTGGGTGTTGCTAGCTCTTTAGTGGTAGATCAGATGTTTAAAGAAAAAAAACTTAGTAGAGAGAGAGTTAAAATTTTATGGAAAACACCGCCATACCCTGATTATGTCTGGACCGCCAGAAGAGGTCTGTCGGAAAAAGTAAAGGCTAAAATTATTGAGGCTTTTGTGAAATTATCTCCTGAGAATAGACAGCATAGGAAATTATTGGAACTTACAGGTGCAAATTATTATTTTCCTGCCAATGCTGATGATTTTGAACCGATCAAAAAAATAGCTCTTCAGCTTGATATCTTAAAGTCTGATGAAGAATAAGCAGGTTGAGTTAAATAAACTGCCTTTTTATATTAGTCGGTTGCTTTTTATGAGTGCGGTTTTAGCCAGTGTCTTTCTGGTTTTCATTTTTCAGCAATGGAAGTTCATTAATAATAATGAAGAGTTATTGAGTCATTATCATTTGCCCAGTATCTCGGTGGCCTATCAGTTACATAGTGAATTGAGTGATCTAGGTAGTCGGGTGCCTAAAGACATCTCCAGTTTGTATATGGCTCAAATGATGAGTGAATATAATGTTGATATGAATACGCAAACACAATTTTCTTATAAACGGAAAATTATTAGTGATTTGATGCTCAGGATAGGCACGTTTCAAAAACAACAGAATAAAGTTGCTTTTAGCCCTTCATTTAATCGTCTTCAGCAGTCTGTTAACATCTTGCTTGAAACATTAAAACAGAATGAAACAGCATTAAGAATTGAATCTGCTGCGATAAATCTGGATTTGAAACTAGCTAAAGTTAAGGTGGCGCAATATCGTCGCTTACATGAACGGGGAGCAAAGCAGGTTGGGTTAGTCATAGATGAAGCCTATGAAAACCTGATATGGAGTGCTTCAGTCTTAGGTATCAGTTTATTGCTGATGTGGAGTGCATTAATCAGCAGGTCGTCTGCAATTATCCGTTATGCAATTATAAAACAACAGAAGTCTGAGCAGAAAATCACCGAAAGTCAGCAATTATTGGAGGCCATTTTAAATCATGCCTCTGCCTGTATTTATTTAAAAGATCTGGACGGTAAATATCTCTTCATTAATCGCCAGTTTGAGTTGTTATTTCATGTTAATAATAAAGATTTTATAGGTAAAACTGATTATGCAGTACATCCAGCAGACATAGCAGAAAAACTACAGAAAAATGATAGGGAAATTCTGGATACTTTGGATAATATAGATTATGAGGAGGTGGTCGAGCAAGATGATGGTTTGCATACCTATATTTCAACAAAATTCCCATTATTTGATCATCAAGGTCAGGTTTATGCTATTTGTGGCATGTCTACTGATATTAGTAAACGGAAAGAGATTGAGTTGAATCTAAAAAAGCTAAGTCTTGCTGTAGAGCAAAGCCCTAATCTAGTTGTGATTACTGATATTAAGGGGGTGATTGAGTATGTGAATCATAAATTAACTGAATTTACGGGGTATTTAGCTGAAGAGGTTATCGGGCAGCTACCCAGTATTTTTAAATCAGAGAGCACCCCCGATTTAATATATAAGGAGCTCTGGGAGACAATAATAGCCGGTCATGAATGGCGTGGTGTGATACAGAATAAAAAGAAAAATGGCGAAACATATTGGGCTCAGGAGTCTATTGCTCCGGTTAAAAATGATTCGGGTGAAGTCACTCATTATGTTGCCATTCAGGAAGATGTTACGACAGCCAGAGCATTATCAGAGAAACTTTCTTATCAAGCGGAGCACGATCCCTTAACGGGATTGATTAATCGACAGGCATTTGAATGGCGATTGGCTCGTGTAGTTGATACGGCAAAACAAAATGAGTCCGTGCATGCGCTCTGTTATCTTGATTTAGATCAGTTCAAGATTGTTAATGATAGCTGTAGTCATGCTGCAGGTGATGAGTTATTACGTCAGTTGAGCAAGATATTATCAAAAACCATTCGGCATCGGGATACATTGGGGCGTCTGGGTGGAGATGAATTTGCTGTATTGATGGAGCACTGTTCTTTAGAGCAGGCAGAGCGTACTGCAGCAAATATACTATCTGCTGTATCGCAGTTTCAATTTGGCTGGGAAAATAAAAGTTTTAGAGTGGGCGTGAGTATTGGGTTAATTCCAATTTCAAGGCATAGTGGAAGTATAGGCGATATGCTAAAACAGGCTGATATAGCCTGTTATGCAGCAAAGGATGCCGGCAGGAATAGGGTTCATGTTTTTCACCATGATGATGAATATATACAGCATCACCATGGAGAAATGGATTGGCTCAGTAAAATTAATCATGCCCTGGAGAATGATCTGTTTGTGCTTTATGCGCAGTCTATAAATCCTTTAAGGCCTGGTTTGGAGCCGCATTATGAGATTTTGATAAGAATGCGGGGAGAAAATGGTGAAATTATTGCACCGGGTGCCTTTTTGCCCGCAGTGGAGCGCTATCATTTATCACAGAAAATAGACCGTTGGGTTATTCATAATACCTTTGTTTGGATAAAACAGAATCCTGAGAAATATCAGGAAAATACAGTTTTTTCGGTTAACCTGTCGGGGCAGAACCTGGGGGATAAGTTATTATTGGATTTTATTTTTAATGAATTCTTAGTGGCGGGGATAAGTTTTAATAATATCTGTTTTGAGATTACAGAAACGGCTGCTATTTTAAATTTATCGGCAGCTTTTGATTTTATTAGCCGCTTAAAAAATGCAGGATGTAAGTTTTCTATTGATGACTTTGGTAGTGGCTTGTCTTCATTTGATTATCTTAAAAAATTACCGGTAGATTATTTGAAAATTGATGGTGTTTTTGTCAAAGATATTACTGAAGACCCGGTTGACTTGGCCCTGGTAAAATCAATTAATGAAATAGGGCATGTGATGGGTAAGCAAACCATAGCCGAGTTTGTTGAAAATCAGGACATACTGGATGAGTTGAATAAGATAGGTGTTGATTATGCTCAGGGCTATTATTTGGGTATGCCTAAGCCGCTATCAGAATTGAGG
>JADFVK010000273.1 GCA_015222495.1 Pseudomonadota bacterium | reverse complement strand
GTCAATTGGTCGTGAAATTTAAAAACACTCTCGTCAGATGAAAATTCCAGCGTCTTAGTCTTTGAGTTGTATTTCATAAAGCGTTTCTTCTGTAAGCAACTATAATTAAAATAACCAGGCGAACCGCATATTGGGGAGTTTTCTTCTTCCCTTTCATTAAAACATCCTCCAAATGAAAGTTTCTGTGGAATTAATTTGTGTAGGAAATGGTTTATGCGAAGCCCGGGGATTATCCGGGCTGATTGGGGATGTGAATAGGGATCTGACGCCACTAAAGGCTACCAGGTAAAGAACGGTCAAAATACGACCCGCAAATATAATCGGGGTGCACACTTTCACTAATAACGACCATGTACCGGTTAGTCCGGTTTCTTATTAATATTTACTTATTGTCTCCTGTAACTGTAGGCTATATTTATGAAATAAAAACCGAGTAAAACACTCTAAATTTCAGTGCTAGCTTTGCGGCACAAATGGTCGTTTATGACTCAACGTTGTAAAAGCTAATTTTCTATATCAGAGAAGGTTTTCAATATTAATTAAAAACAACGTAATTTATACTAGTCCGATACTACGGTAGGAGCCTCTTTTTCGTCTGTATAATAATGGGCTATATGTCTGTTTTTAAGTGCTTAATTTGTTATTTCATAGGTTGTAACGACTTCGCCGTTAAACTTATCCAATGTTGTCAGTCTTAGAATGCCTTCGCATGTACCTGTATAATCAGTGCCAGTCATAATCATAGTGTTATTGGACAGTAATATGGAATTTGTACTACCAAAAGCCCCGTTAAAACAAGACGAACGCGCATCTAATTCAAATGGTGTCAGTTCGTTACCAAGGCTCCATGTTACCGACAAATCACCTGATCCATTGTCAAGTGCCGCTGCTGGTGTTGGAATTGTAATATCCGTATAAGATTGGCTGGCTGCCTGGGCGCTTGTTATAGGCGGTTTATTCAACCGTATTTGATAGGTCGCTTGTTTTGCTGAGCCATCATTATAGTCAACAACAAGGCTGTATATGCCACCTTCTTTTATCTCGTTTATCCTGGCATCAATTAGTGGTATGAATCCATTCCACGAACTACCATTTACGAATCTCACACTTAGGTCTGCATGTGGCATAAAGACAACGGGGCTAGTAAGGCCTGGGCCACTCAGTGTTGCCTGGGTGATTCCGTTATCTATCGAATTATCACTGGCATCTACTATATCCATTGTCAGGCTTAAACCTGAACTGTAGGCGGTAGTTTCACCGACGCCTCTTTGGTAGGTGGATTTTTTTTCTGCATAAGGCCTTAAGCTAATACTGGCCAGTTTTTGGTTACCATTAAAAATCCACTTTGTTCCATCATGTACAAGCTGCATCTTCACTTGGTTGTCGTATAACACGCCATTAAACGAAACCGTAAACCTTATATCGGCATATTCTGACCCTGAGGTAAGGTCAAGTTTGTTTATAGCAATATTGCTTATTGATAGTATGTAAGACGGATTTTCAGCACCGATATTTGAAAGAAACACATCTGAATTATTAATCCCATCGTCAAGAAATGTGCTCGCAAAATAATCTGAAGCAAGCGTTACTTTGTCAATGTTAGCGTTTATGTCAGTAACAAAATTGTTAATCATGGATAATATAGTGTTGTATTCTACTATTGACGTTGTTGAATTTCCCGCAACAGATAATGTAAGAATAGAGGTTTGAGTTGTCATATCGTCAGTTACAGACGAAAAACCATCCACAAGGCTGATAGTTGCTATATCAGTGGTTCTATCAACTTCCACATCAAGCATGTCCATGGCCAAGTCAAAGCCTGTATGGTTTGCTGAAAAATTGGTATGAATAATTGACTGAGTAGGATCTGCCCCCGCATCAGTCAATATTCCGGTTAATGACTGACGTAGTGATGCTTCCTGTGCAGTGATATCTCCATCGGTAATAACTGTAAAATTACCTGTTTGATAAGCATTTTGACCTTCTTGCCCCATAACATTACCAGTTACTATGTCAGTCAATGGTGTGATATTTACAGTTTCCCCAATATCTCTTGAGGTTGCAGGGGCCGTGATACTAAAAGCTTTGCCGGAAACGGTGCCATCAGCCTTCAGTATAAATGGGTCTGTCATGCTCGCAGTATCAACTGAATAACTACCATCAGAACTGATGTTGACGATTTTTTCTGTTCCGGCTGCGTCTTTAATTTTGACTGTTCCGACAATAGGAGCGCCAGCAGCAGCTACCCCAGTTATGGACCTTGTGGGAGGCGGCGGGTTGCCACCACCGCCACACGCAGTTAGTATTAGTGAGAGGGTGATTAGCGAAAATGCATTAATATTAGAGTTCATGGTTTATTTTCCAGCGTAATAAGCCGCAATTGCTTCGATCTCAACCGTCCATAAATCTGTAGACATTGCCTGCATTGTAGAGTTTATACGATCACCATTTTTGTATGCGTTAAGGGCGCTTGATATATACGATTGACGTTGACCCGCGATGCGTGGCTTTTCGGGATCCGGCTTACCACCATTGCTTCCGTGGCATCGATTACATTTTATCGACAGGACATCTGGCCCTTCAAGTGCGCGAGGTGTTTCTCCTGTTGGCAATTGTTCGGAATAAAATTGTGCCAGGTTGAGCTTGGCCTTTATGTCCAGTTCCTTTACTACCCCTTTCATGTCGTTGTGATTAC
>JADFVK010000272.1 GCA_015222495.1 Pseudomonadota bacterium | reverse complement strand
GAAGGAAAAAATAAACAACAAATCTTTGATATAGAGCTGATGCCCAATTGGGGTGAGTTGACAATAGAGGCTACTAATGAGAACACCACTATAAGAATTAGTTCTAAAAATGATAAAGAAAAGCTCCTCTATGAGGAAACTATTCATGGAATGAAAAAAGTTGAATTAATATCCGGTGAATATATTGCGCATATTTCAAAAGAAAAATATAAAGATCAAATAATTGAATTTACTATTGCAGCGCAACAAAAACTAAGACTTAATTCGTTTGAATTAGAGTATAAGGATGGAATATTAGATATTAGCTCCAGTCCTACAGGAAGTATAATTCGTGTTGATGGTCAATACCTGGGGCAAACACCTCAACTGGTTGAATTAGTGCCCTATGAGGAACATGATCTGGAACTCAGCTCATCTGGTCATCAGACGATTAATCAAAAAATCAAATTAGAAGCTGATGTGATATTAAAAAAGGATATAAAACTAAAGGCAAAGAAAGGATTGGTTTTTATTAGTGTCTCACCCAAAAATGCCAAGCTTTATATTAATGGACAACAACAAAAAGAAAACTCAGGGAAGTTTAATTTAACAGGTAATAATGTATTAACTGTAAAATCAAAATCGTATCAGAGTCAGAGCAAAAAAATTGCTATAAGTTCTTATAGTAAAAATATTAGTTTTATACTAGAAAAGAATAATAGTTCAAATACAAAAAAATCATCATCAAATAAAAAAATTAATAAAAACGCTCTAGCCAATACAAATTATATCAATAGTATGGGACAAAAAATGATAAGAGTTGAGCCGGCAATATTTATGATGGGATCAAAAAGAAATGAGGCAGGTAGAAGTTCTAATGAAGCTGAGCATAAAATACAATTAAGCTATGCTTTCTTAATGTCTGATAAGGAAGTTAGTAATAAGCAATATAGGGAGTTTAGAAAATCACATCATTCCGGTAGTAGTGCTAATCAATCACTAAATTTAGATAGTCAGCCAGTTGTGAATATTTCATGGAATGACGCTGCCAAATTTGCTAACTGGCTAAGTAAAAAAGAATCTTTAAAGCCTTTTTATATTGAAAAAAATGGCAAGATGCTGCCGCAAAATACTAATGGCTATCGCCTACCTTATGAGGCAGAATGGGTATTAGCAGCCCGAGGAACCATACAAAAGAAATATCCCTGGAGTGGAAACTATCCACCCGGGAATGTTGTTGGAAATTATGCCGATGAGTCTGCAAGTTCACATATCGCAAATACTATAGCTAATTATAATGATAAGTATAGTCTTACAGCACCTATAGGGAGCTATATTAAAAACCAACATGGTTTTTATGATCTAGGTGGAAATGTGTCTGAATGGTGTGAAGATTATTATTCACCCACAGCAGGGCTATCAGCTAATAAAATAGCTTTTAACCCCACCGGTCCTGATAAAGGTACTCATCGTGTAGTAAGAGATTCCAGCTGGAGAGATGCTTCTATTAGAGAAGTAAGACTAAGTTATCGTACTTATAGTAAGAAAAAAACCAATGACATAGGATTTAGATTAGTAAGGTATGCAAGGTGAACAATAATAAAAACAAATTTTTTCTAATAATATTGCTAACGCTATTGATAATGGTTGTATCTAATTCATTAGCTTATTCTAGTGATAAAAATGCTAATGAAAAAGAAACAAATATAACAGAAAAGAAGCAGAAAATAGAAAGTAAGAAAAAAAAGTTTATTCCAAGTGAAAAAATAAATGCTGATAGTTCAGTTTCATTTCCAGTTGACATTTAACATAGCTGAGTATTAATCATGAATAATAGAAACCATCTTCCTACAGAATTA
This sequence comes from Pseudomonadota bacterium, assembly GCA_015222495.1. Classification (GTDB taxonomy): domain Bacteria; phylum Pseudomonadota; class Gammaproteobacteria; order GRL18; family GRL18; genus GRL18. The sequence goes on along the minus strand of JADFVK010000272.1, from coordinate 3,348 downwards.
ATTGTTCAGATTTTTTCTCTACTTATTGCTTTTATCATTGTCCATAGTATTTATATTTCAGTCATTCGACCAGAAGCAGATAGTTTTCTACAGCAGGAACATGAAATGATGTTGGCTGATACCAGCTATGTTCAAAAAAGAAATTTTTATGTCGTTGTTAGAGATTATGAGCAGGAAGCTTGTTTTATTTTAATGCTCTGGGCTTTATCAATTATGACGTTTAAGGGCTTTTCTTCATGGCAGCAAAATAAATTATTAGATAAAGATATATTAAAAATTCCCTATGATATGCCCATTGCACCGGAAGATACCAAGTCTCTACTGCAAAAGCTGAATGAACTACCAAACAATATTCAGTACTATCTAATCCCCAGAGCTTTAAAAATGGCAGTGCAACGCTTTGCTGCCACGCAAAATGTACATGATGCACATACAGCAATGAGAGATACCTGTGAGTCAGAAGCACAAAGACTGGATACGGAACTTTCTATTATTCGCTATATTGCCTGGGCTATTCCTTCTGTAGGATTTATAGGCACTGTTAGAGGTATTGGAGATGCTTTGTCTCAGGCTAATAGAGCAATGGAAGGAGATATAACCGGTGTGACACAATCTTTAGGTGTGGCATTTAATTCCACGTTTATCGCTCTGGTGATTTCAATTGTTCTTATGTTCTTTATTCATCAATTACAATTAAGACAAGAAAGACTGATTTTAGATTCAGAAAATTATTGTGATCAAAACCTAATTTCACGTTTAAGAAATTAGCAATTAATAGATAGTTTGTATTTTAATGAATAAAAAAAACAGACAGATCAATTCTTTTAACCTGGCATTTCTAGACATCATGTTTTGTGGATTTGGTGCAGTAGTGCTATTGGTTTTGATTATTAATTCACATATTGTCAGTGATAATAAAATCAAACAGGAAGAATTGTTAGCAAAAATTGAACTATTAAAAAAAGATAAAAAAGCAGCTGACTTGAATCATCTGGATGTTCAAAAAAAGGTTAAAGAATCAGAAAAAGAAATCATAAAAATCCATAATGAGCTCAGTGAAATAGATAATAATAGACTCAGTACGGCTGAGAAAAATTCACAAAATCAACAACAGAGTCAGCAATTAAAACAGAAAATTAAAAATTTACAAAATAATATTAAGTCCATAGATAAAGATATTACAAATAACAATGCATCAATTTTAAAAAATAGTGGTCAAAAGGTTCGCCAATATGAGGGAGATGGACATAGACAATATTTAACAGGTTTAAAGCTTGGAGGTAAACGAGTTTTGATTTTACTGGATAATTCTGCCTCCATGTTGGATGAAACCATCGTGAATATTATTGTTAAACGTAATATGTCTGATGCTGTTAAAAGAGCAGCCCGAAAATGGCAACAGGCAGTGAATAGCGTAAAATGGATGGTGGCTAATTTACCAAAAAATAGTCAATTTCTTATTGTTAATTTTAATAAGCAAACATCTTCACTAGCTGACAATCAATCTTATCAGTGGATAAAAGTAAGTAATCACTCACAGGTTAATGCTTTATTTAAACGCCTTATAAACCTTGTTCCGGAAAATGGTACTAATCTAAGTAGGGCTTTTTATTCCATAAAAAAACTCTCCCCAAGGCCTGATAATGTTATTTTAATTACTGATGGCCTGCCGACTATAGGATTGAAAAAAACAAATACGTCAAAGGTCTCCCCTGCTGAGCGAGTTAAATTATTTAAAAAAGCAATTGCTCTTATCCCCTCTCACATTCCAGTGAATACTATTTTATTACCCATGGAAGGTGATCCTCTTGCTGCTGCTTTATACTGGAAATTAGCCATAGATACAAAAGGTTCTTTTATGACGCCAAGTCGAGACTGGCCATGAGAAAGAATAATAGAAAAGATATAGAGATTTTTAATCTATCTTTTTTAGATGTAATTTCCTGTGGTTTTGGAGCAATAATTTTATTATTAGTGATTAGTAAAATATCACAGCCCTTATTTAATCAGCAAGCATCAATTGATCTGGCTCAGGACATAAGTCAACTTGAGACTGAGCTTAAAATTGTTCAGGATGAAACCCAGGGATTAGAAACTCAGTTAAAAAGTTCACAACAGCAAATGATAGATTTGAAAGTTAATGTTGAAACTAAACTAACAGCCTTAAATAAAATGCAAGATGCAACGAAAGATAGTGCTTATCAGCTGCAGGCACAAAAAATAATACAAGAAAATATGCAGCAGGCACGACAATCATTAACCGATGAAATGCGTCGTTTACAACAAAATAAAGTAGTGATTAATAAACAAAATACGGTAGGTGGTATTAGTGTTAATAGTGAATATATAATTTTTATTATTGATACTTCCGGATCAATGAAAAGATTTGCCTGGTCACAATTAAGAAAAAAAGTGCAGGAAATTTTAAATATTCATCCCAATGTTAAAGGCATTCAAGTGATGAATGATATGGGTGATTATATGTTTAGTCAATATGCAGGTCGATGGATCACTGACTCCCCTGCAAGAAGACGTGCTATATTAAAACAGCTCTCCTCATGGGAACCATTTTCAAATTCTTCTCCACAGGAAGGTATTACAAAAGCTATTAGACGTTTTTATGCAGCAGATAAACAAATCTCATTATTTGTTTTAGGTGATGATTTTTCACGAGGTTCAATACAATCATTAATAGATACAGTGGATAAGCTTAATCGAAGTAATCGTTCAGGAAAGAAAAGAGTAAGAATTAATGCCGTTGGTTTTCCAGTTTTATTTGCACAACCTGGCGCTGAAATGAATATTGCCCGATTTTCTGCATTAATGAGAAAGCTCGCAGAAAATAATAATGGTAGCTTTGTTGGTTTAACTGAGACAAGATAAATTAGTGTTTAGGAAAATAATAGGAAGTATTTAATGGCAAAATTACCAGAAAAAACAAAACAGATAGCACAGGTTCATGCACAGTTGATCAATAGTGTGGTAATGGCTTGTCATAATTCATCTTTATTAGCACAACTAGAGCCTGCTCTTAAAACTGCAGAAAATAATGGCTGGTTGTCTCTGGTGGTAAAAATCAGAAAGATTCTGGCAGGTTCTCGTAATGCTAAAATGCTGGTAGGATTAGATGAAGAAGATGCAGCTATTATTCTGGCGATACTGGTTGGTTTACAAGATTCGACACAATTACCGAAGGTTGTTGATAAATCTGAAGCTAAATTAGCTGCTCCTGGATTAGCCAAAATGATTGATGCTGCTGCTAAGGGTGATGTGCAGGCATTATCAGCAATGGGTGGTATGGTGGAACAAATGAGTGCTATGCCGGGTAGTATGAGAAATATTGCAGCT
>JADFVK010000271.1 GCA_015222495.1 Pseudomonadota bacterium | reverse complement strand
CACTTTGTCTTAATAAATAACCATTATATGGGAGGTTGCTCCACCTGCTTTTTTATCTTGGAGTTTTCACACAGTCTGGACCTTAAGCAGAAAATATAGGTGGTTGAGAAATTTTGTTTTGATTTCCAGAAAGCGGACATAATAAATTTAAGGGAATCTATCAGTAATTTTCTCACTAATTTAGAATTGGTTTGACAGGGTATGACTGCAACAGTGACTTACCCGACATTTGGGGCAACATAAATTTGTGTCAGTATTTTTGCACTCTTAAAAAATACTGAAATGCACCATTGCTGCATAGCCCCTTTATGTGGTGTATCAGTACAATTCCCACTACTGTAGCCATATATTACAGAGAGAAGGCTGTGCAAAATACTTACTGAAATAGCGATTTTCTTATAAAAGATTTTTAAAGTTTACAGATTTTAAACATAAATGGAATAAATTAGATAACTGTTGCGTCTATATTATTGTAATTATAAAAAATAGTAAATTACGTAATAACCTTAATCTGTTTTTTGTTAAACACTAATCCCAAGGGGAAATAAATGAAGAATATACTTATATTGTGCAACGTATTACTTTTCAGTATGGTCGGGTCATCTGCCATAGCAGGCAATGACGCTAGCACTAATGGTATTATGGATAACTGTACAGTTTCGTTCAATGAGTTCACAATTGATGAAGAGTTTGGTGATGGCATCAACGATATTACACGTTGCCTAAAGAACCAGCAACAAATTAAACTGGTCATGCAGGTCAATAAATCTTGCCGAGATACAACTGTAGTTCTTGATAACGACGCAGGAGGATATAAACTTGAGAATCATCCTAAATCATGTGGTGAAAATAGAGGCTATGGCATTGCACAAATGATAAATATGATCCGTGATTATGAAGTAACTCACGGGATCTCACTTGACCAACTTGATCTGAAGATTATTGTACATGGTGGTGGTGGTTTGATGTTGCTGGACACATATAAGGTGCCTTGGGATAACAATTTGCAGTCAGCAGTTGAAGATTTAATGGACAAAGGCGTTAGGTTCTATTTTTGTCAGAACACTGTTCGTGGCTTAGCAAAAAAAATGAAACTTTCAGTTCCTGAGTTTGTTGATAAAGTTATTTTAGATGTTGAATATGTGACAGGTGGTTTGACGGCATTAGCTGATTTTCAAAAAGAAGGTTACGTTTATATTCAGCCTTAACTTCTAGTCTTATCATAGAAAGAAACGCGCTAATATTAGCGGGCTTCTTTCGCATCTCAAAAGTTCTGATGAAATTACCAAATTATACTTGTCTGAATGGTAGGTCATGTGGCTTACCTATGAAGCTATATTAGAAGTTACTAAAAGTCAGCTTATACTGAGGAGCTGCCCGAACCTGACTTTCAATTTATCTGTAAAAACTCATGAAAATTCTCTTTTTTATGTGTAGATGAATGGCTGCTTTTTTGCTGGACTTCAGATTTGAGAAAACTCGTCAATTAACTCCTTTGTATTGATAAGACTATGTTAATGGCTGATAAATTAGCTACAGAATTGAGTAAGGAAGATAACATAAGACTCTGGGCAAAGCCCAAAACAGGTATCACTGTTTTTCGTCCACTTACTTGCAGCACGAAAGATTTCTACCAACGCTTACCAGAGGGTATGCTTTCTACTTGTATTCTTCAAAATAAGACTTGGCTTCGATCAGTTTCTGCCAACCCATTAGCTGATATTGAGAAAATTATTTCTAATATACAAAAAAGCTGTCAACTTAATATTTAATCCTGAAATAATATTTTATAAGTCTAAAATGGATTTTTAAATTACAGCTTTTACCTTGTTATAAAGTTTGATTAAATATACTCAAATGTCAGGTTTGGGACGAAAGTGTTTATTCAAGCTCCATATGCGGATGACTATTTAACCCGGCAAATACTGTCCTAATCGTTCCACAACATCATCAAGTGCACCGTATACATATCTTACACATATACGTGCTCTGTGTGCTGCTCTACCTTCATGTAGCTGAGCAAGCCTACTGGCCACATCAAAACTCTGACCAGAGTAAAGCACAGCAAGCCATTTATTTAACACTTCTAACCGTGCTGCATCACCGTAAGAACTTTCCAGTCCACACTCATACCAGAAATCAAAGAATAAAATACTATCTGGCAATTTTGGATTAGGTTTTAGAGCAACAAAGATTACCATGAATGGATTTAACTGTCGCAGGTGGTAGCGTATCCGTGCAGCTCTAGCAATATTCAGGCATTGTTTTAGTTTATCGGTCATATGATAATAGGTGTTCCACCGTTTCACTTAATCCTTCATTCCTTTTATCAGCTAATGCCTTTAATCTCCCATACACAGGTACTTTAATGGCAATACGTTTCACGTCAAGGGTAAGGTCATCCTCACGCTTTAGCTTTAAACGATAGGCTCTAATTGAGTTTTTTAACTTTTTCCACTGAGCTTTATCCAGGTGCTTTTCACTCCAAGCATTAATGGTATCAGCATCATTAGGTTTCAGTTTAGAGAATGTATCATGTGCTTGACTGTTATCACCCATGGTATCAATACTGTTGACCGGGAAATAGCCACCTTGTTTAGTAATTTGATTCTGAATCCATCTATGAGCAGGTAGGGCATCCTTGTCCGTAATTTTATAGCGTTTCATAATGTGTTATCCGTAATACGTTAAGGAATAACATTATATGGTGTGTTATGGATTAACACAATGGTTGGTGTTATGGATTAGCAGGTGGGTGAGAATTATACATAGCTCCACAGATTTATGGAGCTTTAGGCTATAGTACAAATATATATAAACAGGAAGGCATCCTTATTTATAATATCTTAAGAATTAACGCAAATGATAGTAAAGATATAAATCCGGTAAAATAAGTTACATAATTGTTACATATTTTTACAAGGGTTACTTAAAGGCGTTACTCTGTAACAACGATAACATCTTCAATATAAATAGGATCAATTGGGATGTTTTGCTGCATTGCCACTTCCTGGGTTTTGACCTGAGCAATTT
>JADFVK010000270.1 GCA_015222495.1 Pseudomonadota bacterium | reverse complement strand
GTTTTGCACCTGAGTGGTGCGGCAACCTGCTAATGTCAGACGCAATGTTGCGATCAGGCTAATGATCAGATTTCTCGACTGGATGACTTTATTCATTTCGATCTCCTACTCGTTTGTGATAATTAATAGTCCATATCCGGACGCACCCGATTCTCACAGGTTGTCAGAATGTCAATACTAATTATCAGGTTTTTGGCAGGAAATGCAAGACGCGTAGCAGTCTAAGGGGATAAATGCCGCGACGCAGCAACTTCGACCCAACCATGCGCACGATTCGCCAGGTATCCTGAGCGGGGCGAATTTTGTTGAATGGTATCAAATAGATACTTTTGAATCTGGCTTTGTTGTAAGTATTTAATCTGAATAAGGTGATTTTCAAGCATTCTTGCTTTAATGCTAGTAAGCTGGCATTAATTCTCTTATATTTTTAATTTCAGGGTATTTTAAATAAATGATATAATATCACAATATTTAAAAATCAGAATAAAACTTAGGAATTATGTCTCAAGATATCAACAACTCAGAATTGGAAAAGCAAACAGCACAACTTATTATTGATACTCTGAATTTGGACATCGAAATTGATGATATTGATCCGGATGATTATTTGTTTGGCGAAGGATTGGCTCTTGACTCAATTGATGCTTTAGAGCTGGCAATGTCTATTACTCAACAATTTGGTTTTCAACTACGATCTGATGATAGTAAAAATCGGGAAATTTTCCGTTCATTGAGAACACTGACTCAGTATATTAGAGATAATAAAACAAATTAACTCTAAATGCTTACTTTTTTATTTAAAAAAACTGACTTATGGATAATGATATCTTGTGTGTGATCAGTAATAATATAAAAAAAGAGAAGTACGGAATTGTACTTTGACAATACGAGTGTTTCAGTAGACTTAACTGTTAGAACTTATAAGGATAGATGATGAAAACAATCATTCTTTTTATCATAACCATTTTTGTATCAGGGTGCGCATCGACATATAAGCAGTCGACAGTAACACATGCTAATAAGAAGCTAAGCAGTGGGGGGAATATGGTGATAGCAACACCTAAAAATGGTTCATATGGTAATATCCTCTACCATGAATCAGGAAGGATGACTGCGCAAGAAGTAAGTGCTGCCTTTGCTAAATTTGTTAACACTGAAATATCGCCTAATTGTCGAGATCTTAAATGCTTGAAGCAGGGTAAAATAAAATATGATTATTATGTTGTTCCCGTAATTCTTCATTGGGAAGACCGCGCAACTGAGTGGTCTGGGATTCTTGATAAGCTCGAAGTTAAATTATCAGTATATGGTAGTGACGGTGATGAGGAGTTGGCGTCTACGATAATTTCAGGAAAAAGCAAGTGGATGACATTTGGTGGAGATCACCCTCAAGATTTACTGCCAGAACCTATTGGGGAGTATGTTGAATCTCTTTTTAAATAGTTCTAACAAGGTGCTTGTTCTGACCTGTGTTACACTATGCTTCACTTCGGCAATACAATACAATCCAACACGTCCTCAAATTGCTGCTTTATTACCATGAACTATTATTAATATAAAACCGTTCAATTGCAGGTAAGGGACGACAGCGGAATGACTCCTAAGTCACTTGAAGAGACTTTCAGGTGGCCGTGCTTGACCGTCTGCAATGAGCATAATCCAGACATTAATAAAACTCATTCCTAAGCTTCTAGTTGCAACTATTGTATAGGCTGGCTTTTATTGTTTGATAATAATCAATATCCCTTTCAATAACTTAATATATTACAAGTAAATCGGCTTGTCCTACATACAAAAATAATTAATTGTTTGATGATAGCAATATAACCAATAATAAATAGGTGGTAGCCATGCTTCGTATTGTATTTGCTTTGGTCTTATGTGGCTGGGTTGGTTCTGTTCATGCATTGTTAATTACTACAGATGTCACTGATACTTATGTCATCTCCATATCCGAACTAGATATTTCGGGCACATTTTATGAGGCAACATTTCACCCTGATGCCAGTTTTGATGATTTGTTTGATCCGAATCATGACTTGGTATTAGATAGAACACCCATGTTTTGGGGTCAACAAGCATTAGCACTAGAAGCAACTCAGGATATTATTGCCATTTTAAGTGACCAATACGCATCCGATGTTGGTGGCTATGATCATTTTTACGTTCCATTGAAAAATTATCCATTTAGCTTAGTCACCGTAGATTCTTATATGGATTACAAAGCACCATTGGATATTGATCTGATTCAATTATCAAACGTAGTCAGAACTGATGGTCGACCAGCCTATCCTTATGTAACTTTTGAATATTCAACTATTCCAGAACCCCCCAGCCATAGCACTCATGGCACTAGGACTTTTAGGCTTGTTTCGTTTTTCTCGTAGAAAGAATTAAAACTTAAAAATTAAGGTAATTAATGAAAACAATTATAATAGCTTTTCTAGCCAGTCTTCTTTTATCATCCTGTGCTTTTCATGAAAGTGATCCAGAAGCCATTGAAAAAGCTCTTAGTTTTGAACCTGTAAAAAATGCGGCCACGATATACATTTTAAGAGATTTCCAGACTTCACCTCCTACTACTTTACGTTTTGCTATGATTCAAGAGGTTGATCCTGACAGTAGAAATAAGCTAAATGATGCTATGGATAGTCTGGATGGTAATTCAACTAAAGGAGCTGGCATTCCATATGACCATTTCTTTATTGAGGGTGAATCTTTTATTCGCTTGGAAATGCCTCCTGGTAAATACAGCATGTATGCCTATTTTATGCTTGCACAATCCGCTTCTGAAATATATCAATCTCGAAATAGAGTGGATTTTAAACCAGGAGACGTCTATTTCTTTAAGATAAATCCTCGTCCTGAAGGGGCTTATTCCAGTACAATTTACTTCTTGGATGATTTGCCACTTGATGAAGCTAAGAGGATCATTAAAGAAAAAGATTTACAGCTTCTTGAGTTTAATCCTATTTATTAAAATTGAATTGTTCATTCTATTGAAATGGCTTACATAGTTATGACAC
>JADFVK010000269.1 GCA_015222495.1 Pseudomonadota bacterium | reverse complement strand
TGACACATATAACTACATACAATTAACTCAAAGCACCACCACAACTACTCCCCTGCCCAGCAGTACAAGCATAACAATGCCCAGCAACCATAATTTCCTTTGTCGCCAAATCCTCTACACCAACCTCACTAATATGTAACCTCTCACCCTTATTGCCACCTGTCAGCGGCAAATCTAACATCTGATTAAAATCACAATCATAGATATACCCCTGCCAGTCAATACTCAAAATATGGCGACACATCACAGATTCTAAATTTTCCGGCTGATATGCATTCTTTAATAACTGCATATAAGAATCAAATTCATTATTAGAAATCAACATACTGCCAAAGCGTTTAACCGGCACGTTGGTTATAGTAAACAACTGATTAAAAACAATACCATATTCAGCAAATAAAAAATGTTTATAATCAAGCTCCAGCTGAACCTGAGATGGTGATAATGAAGCACCTTGCGGATTATAAACAAGATTTAAAATAAGCTGACTGTCTGGCACACCATAGCCTAGCGTATTAAGTACAACAAGAGCCTCGATACTACTTTTAAATACACCATTACCTCTTTGTTTATTAACATTATCTTCTAGATAACAAGGTAAGGATGCAACAATCTGAACCTGATTTTCAGCAAGTTTCTCTGCCACATTTTCATAGCCTGGTTCATTTAAAATCGTCAAGTTACAACGGTCAATAATGGCCACACCCATTTTATGCAAAGTTTGAATAAGGAAAATAAAGTCAGGGTGCATCTCAGGTGCTCCCCCGGTCAAATCCACACAGCGAATAGAATTAAGTTCTACAAAGTTAATTATTTGTAAAATAACCTCATGTGACATCTCTTCAGTTCGTTTGGGACCCGCATTGACATGGCAATGCAAACACTGCTGATTACAGCGATAACCCAGATTAATTTGCAATATATCAATATTTTTACGGTGAATGGCAGGAAAAGGGATTTTTGTAAGTAAGTGTAAGGTATCAAGCATATTTGGTATCTAATTAGTATAATCGTCAAATGGTTAATTGATGATTATATAATTAAGAGCTCATTTAAACCAGAAAGTTAACTAGTTTTTACTCACAAAACCTGTGGATAAGTCTGTTAATAATACTTTAACAAATAACTGAAAACAATAAGGGCATTAGCATAAACACGAAATGGTTAAAAATTAACCATATTATTTAATTGTTATTTATCAATATGTTACTAGCTATTATAAGAAACAACATTAATTTTTAAAGCTAATGCTTTAATTTATGTTATGCAAAGATATTATTTAAAACTTAAACTGTCCAACCATTAATATTTCCATGCAACAATAAGTTTTGTCGCTTCTCTGGAACCGACTTGCAAGCGTTCTATAATATCCCTATGTGTTTGTATATTCGTGTATAGCAGGATTATCGACAAAAGAGTTAAAACCTTTAGGTTAATCTTCCTTATTAACACCATCTCTTGCTACCGCCATAGCCGTGGCACATTCAACTATTGTTTTTGAGGCCAGTTCATTAAATTCATTTTTTAATAAACTTTCATCTTGTTCCTGCCCTTCTAATTCCTGTACAAAGCTTGAAAAATCTTTTGTATTCTCATTTTCATCCACCTGATATTTAATTTTCAAATGCGCCAGAGAGGTCCCTAATAATTTTATACAAATCGCAAGCTGTTCCTTACTGGCCTGATGAAGAGAATCATCAAGAAGGCCGTTGAGTTTACTAATATCTTCAAAAGAGAGTTGTTTCATGCATATTCCTAATTGTTAACGTTCTAATAATTGTGCTTTTAATGTTGCCGGAAGATCAGAAATAGTTAAAGTTTCTTTTTCACTATCATAAATAACAGAATCACCCAGCGCTTCTTCATTGATAGTAATACTGACTTGAGCATTTCGTCCAGTAATTTTATTAAAGCGACGAATAACTGCTTTATTAGGTGATATTTCATTATTAATATTAAATTCATCACTATTAACATAATTCATAAAATCATCAATAGCACCTTCTGCAACATGCTTTGAAAAATCTTTTATATCAACATTTCTTCCCTGTTCAGCTTGATCGATACAATAATCTGATGCTTTTTGCTTAAATTCAGATTTTTGCTGATCTTCATCAAACGTATTATCACAGAATTGACCGATAGCGGTAAAAAGATCATTGGTTTCCTGATTTGAATTTGAAGTTTCATCACTGCCGATAAAGTTTATAAAATATTCTGAAAGTTTATGACTTTCTTTAGTTCTTACCATTGAAACATAACGTTTAGAGGCTTCATCTTCCTGCCATTGTGTGATATCTATACGGGCAGCCAGATGCAGTTTATTAATATCCAGATAATCAATAGAATTTATTCCCAATTGATTATCCACTGAAATACCAGATACATTGTTGAGCATGGCCAATAACATAAAATCACTACCAAATACGCTATAATGGGCAAAAACCATATAGCCCCCCGTTGCCTTAGTTGCCTGTTCAATATGGTGTTTCAATATTTCCATTGACTGGCCTGTATAATCAATAAAGCTGATTTTATTCTCCAGGTAAGAATGAAGAATGCTATACGTTGATGATAAGTTTTCAGTACCTTCAACAGTATCCGCCTCTGAATCCACTTTAGAAAAAGCACCAAATACTTTAGTGGCCTTACTATTGTAGACTTTATTTAATTCAACTAAGAAATTTTCCAAAACAGCAGAGGACTTAATGCTATCTTGGCTTAAGGATAATTTTGACTGAGTTGAATCCACTTGCTTTTCAAGCAAATGAACAATAAATTCTTTTATAATCATATTAGTATTCCAGGTGGGAGTATTGTCACATATTAGGGTTTATCATACTTTATTTTATATAAATTTTCAGCTCAACTATGGCAAATAGATTACTTGCAAATATAAAAACCAACAGATAATATCGACTTTACTAATCACTATCCCCTAATCACTAATCCTATACACTTCCACTACATTTGATAACTGACTGATTCGATTTAAAGCCCTACTCAATTGTGCAATTCCTGCTATTTCCAACGCCAGGCGCATTCTCGCAGAATAATCTGACTTATTGGTTGAAGTATTAACATTCAATACATTAATTTCAAGATTTGCTAAAATGGCTGTAATATCCCTTAATAAGCCCTGTCTATCCATGGCGATAAGTTCAATATTTACCGTATAGCATTGATTGATCTCATGATTCCATTCCACCTGAATCAAGCGTTCACTATTTTCTTCCATGGCATGATGAACATTATGACAATCGCTACGATGAATAGTAATACCGCGCATTTTTGTAATAAAGCCAATAATCTCATCTCCCGGTACCGGCTTACAACATTGAGCAATTTGAGTTAATACATTATCAACACCATAAATGGTGACATCACCTGAACCCTGTGGTAATAATTCTATGGTCTGTTGTACAGGAGGTTCTGGTTGTTCTTTTTTTGCTTCATCTCGATGCCCGCCCAGGGCCTGAATAGCAGAAGCAATCTGACCACTGGTAATTTCACCACGACCTATTTCAGCAAAGAGTTGTTCTGCCTGAGACAAATGAAAACGTTGTGCTAATTTATCATGAGAAATATTTGGAATAGCAAGGCGGTGTAATTCTTTTTCCAGAATTTCACGTCCCGCTAATAAATTGTGATCATAATCCTGTTGTTTAAACCAGTGCCTTACCTTGGCTCTGGCACGAGAAGTTTTAAGATAGCCTAACTGAGGATTAAGCCAGTCACGACTTGGCGAACCATTTTTTGTGGTCAGAATATGAACCTGTTCCCCACTTTTTAACTCATAGGTCAGTGAAACCATTTTGCCATTAACTTTGGCACCCCGACAGCGAGCTCCCACTTCAGTATGCACATAAAATGCAAAATCTAAAGGTGTTGCACCCTGTGGTAAGTCAACAATTTCACCATCAGGTGTCATAACATAGACACGATCCTGAAAAACTTCTGATTTAAAGCGGTCAATAAAATCCCCGGCATTCTTTTCTTCATCTTTCCATTCTAAGAGTTGACGCAGCCAGGCTATTTTCTGATCATACTGTCCACTCTCTTTACCGCCTTCTTTGTATCGCCAATGTGCAGCCACACCATATTCTGCATGTTTATGCATATCATAAGTACGAATTTGTATTTCAAGAGTTTTACCCTGAGGACCGACAACTGCAGTATGAATGGATTGATAATTGTTTTCTTTAGGCGTTGCTATATAGTCATCAAACTCATAGGGAATATGACGCCAGATTGTGTGTACAACACCTAAGGCATGATAACAGTCTTTGAGTTGTTCTACGTGAATTCTGACTGCACGTAGATCATAAAGCTGGTGAAAACCCAGGTTTTTACGCTGCATTTTTTTCCAGATACTATAAATATGCTTAGAACGTCCTGTTACTTCAGCTTCAATGTGATTTTTTTTCAGATTATCATTAATTTGCTGTACAACATCATTGATGTATTTATCCCTATCCACCTTACGTTCTGAAATATAATGAGCAATTTTTTTATAACTGGCTGAATCAAGATAGCGAAAAGCCAGATCTTCTAATTCCCACTTAAGCTGCCAAATACCTAAACGGTTAGCCAAAGGTGCATAGATTTCAGCTGTTTCAGCCGCGATTAACTTTTGCTTTTTTTCCGATAAAGAACCCAAAGTACGCATATTATGCAAACGATCTGCAAGTTTAATCATCACCACGCGAACATCTTTTGCCATAGCTAATAAAAGTTTACGTAGATTTTCAGCCTTTAGACCTGCTTTTTTAATCGTACCATTTGAGTCCGATTTTAAATCAGCAAAGACCTTCATTTTAGTGACACTGTCAACCAATGTTGATACATCCGAACCAAACTTCTTTTCTAATTGCTGTAGCGTAATATCTGTGTCTTCAACCACATCATGTAGCAATGCCGCCATAAGTGAGGGGGTATCAAGGTTTAGGGTCAGGAGAATTTCTGCAACCGCTATGACATGAAAAACATAGGGTTCACCTGAAACTCTGACCTGACCATGATGGGCATCATTGGCATATTTGAAAGCTTCGTAGAGAGCATCTAGATCAACATGATGATGTGATTCTTTGATTTTTACAACCAAGGCATGATAACGCTCAATAGGCGTATCATAAACATCTGCAATAGTTTCAATATAAACCATAGCTATGTCGCTTTATTTGTTTCTGTAAAATAAAGAACTGATTTTATTATTAATAAAATCAGTGGTGCACTATGCATTAATAAATCAAAAATATCTAATGGCTTAACTAATGTACCTGCCATTAACATATTCAATTTTTCAATTAAGTGTGGTTCAGCATTAAATGGAGCAATGCCCATTAATATGGCTAAAATAATCAACATAGGAAAAGAAAAGTTATTTAAAAATTTCATAGGACACTTTTTATTAATGACTGTTAATATTTAATAGTTGTAATGAGAATAATTGATTTTGCATGATTTTTCTATAGTTTCATCAGTATTTATATAAACTCTTCCTCTGAGTTAAAAAATCAAGGATAATATTCATATATATACTCTTGAGTAACAAAAATTTGGCACAAATAATTTAAAGTCATTTTATGTTACTTAAAATAATTCGTGCCAATTTTTTTGGCT
>JADFVK010000268.1 GCA_015222495.1 Pseudomonadota bacterium | reverse complement strand
TCTTTGTTGCCACTGATGTGCACCACGTAAAGCACTTAAAGATGCATAGGAATCACCTAAAACGATAATTTTCTTTCCTGTCGTTTTATGTGCGTACTGAATTAAATCGGCAACATATTTTCCGTTGAGCTTCTTTAATGAACCGGTGCCTTGAGGTAAAAAAAGTGATTCAACAATATTAGCTTGCCAGACTTCTATATCTTGTTGGGTTAACAAACGTGCCAGGGAACGATGACCTTCCCGTAAGCCGTATTCAGGTGCCAGCCATAATACCAGGTGTTTTCCTTTGGCTGGAAATTGTTCGACTGTTATATCAATATCAGGTGAAACTGCGACAGTGAATTCATCTTCAGCAAAAGTAACTTTTGAAATAAATATGCTTGAAGTGAGGACAGCAAGTAATGGTAAATAGAGTAATGGTGATATTTTTTTCATAGTGTCTGCTCTACTTATTTTGTGATTTAGTATAAAGTCTAGCAGTGTCTGGCTTTTCTATATAGTACAAAAGTGTTTTCTTGCTGTTTTTGAAATATTCGATAGAATAGCCTGTATAAACACATTTTATGGAATAAGATATGGCTTTTAATTTAAAATCAATTTTTGGTGGCAATCAAAAAACTGATACGGATACTGATACGTCTATTGATAGACGTGGCTCTGAACGGATAAAATTGCCTGCTGAAGCAACAATACTCATTGTTGATGACTCTCGTACCGCAATTGCAGTTTTAAAGAAGACCTTAGAGCCAACGGGTTACAGTATTATTAGTGCCGAAACGGGTGAAGAAGGCATTGATATTGCCAAACTCCATCAGCCAGACTTGATCCTGATGGACGTTATTATGCCGGGTTTAAATGGTTTTCAGGCGACTCGAATTTTACGTAAAGAAGAAGTCACAAAAGATATACCCATTATTATTATTAGTGGAAATGAGCAGGCGAGTGAGAAATTTTGGGGCTTACGTGTTGGTGCCAATGGCTTTTTAGCAAAACCGGTTGATCGTTCTGAACTTTTTCACCTGTTACGTGAACATCTTGTTAAGGCTGAAGTTTTATAAAATCAATCGCTTAAGCTGGTTTTTTACATTTATTCTTGATACTTAGAATTCTGCCTTTGCTATTTTAATCAGATTATTCATATCATTTTCCATTTTAACTCGCTCTTCTTCCATTTGTTCCGCATTCAATTTTTTCGCAATATTATGTGGTTCACCGACTGCAATAATAATGCGTGAAAAAGGCTTTGGAATAATAAATTTATCCCATGATTTTAATTCCCAATATCGACTTGCTGCATAAGCAATAGGTAACATTGGCGTTTGTGTTAACTGTGCCAGCATGACAGCACCTTGTTTAAATTCATGGACTGGACCGGTTGGCCCATCAGATGTTGTAACAGGTGAAACTTTGTCCTTCATAATCGTGTTATACATATCTTTTAATGCGCGTGCGCCAGTACGATTACTTGAACCTCGAATCGCAACAGCTCCCCATGACTGAACAATCCTTGCTGGTATCTCACCATCAACCGAAGGACTAATAAGAAAACCAATTTTAAGGTCGCGTTTTTGTAATTTACGCATATACCACGAACCAAATATAAGCATTTGGTGCCAGTAACAAGGGATTATCGGTTCACCTTTCGCTATGAGTTTTTGTGTATGCTCATCACCAATGATTTTCTCAACACGACAGGTCCACCAGAAGCTGGTGATAAAAAGTTTTACGATAGGACGGAGAATGCTGTAACCCAATTTCCGTTTCCAAGTCATAGTACGCATGTATAAGTACCTTATTATAAATTATAAATTTGTTTGGCTTTAATTTTTCGCAGTGTAATATATTCAGAGCACGCTATATGACAAGTATATTCTTTATTGTCTTCAACAGAAATAATTTCAACAGGATAAGTTGACCAAAAATGATTTTGATAGTGCCCCCCATTTTGTTCATGTTTTATATCTTTCATGTTGTAGATAGAGCCAAGGTTGGCTGCTTTAATGATCGCTTCATTTTTTGTCCATAGATTAAAAAAAAGCTGCTTCTGATCGTCTGTATTAGTTTCTTTCACAGAACAATCAGATTCAGTTACAAATTTATTCAATGTTGCCGGATTAACCTCACGTTGTAATTCAATATCGATACCGACTTTCGCAGTGTCGGATATGACACAGCAGACAATCTCTCCAGAATGAGAAATATTGAAATCAATGCCCCCCTTGAAGAAGGGTTTGCCAAGCTTCGGGAACTGGAGTTGATCCAGCGAAAAGGGATTATCTGTGTATTCAGACATGGCTATTTTGAGTAATTGCAGACCTGCTAAGGATAATACCTGATCATTTTTCTGGCGTAATTTTTTAACCTGTTTTTGCTTTATAATGGGCAATTCTTCGATCCAGTCGGCAATTTGTTCAGATTGTTGAGCTGAACTTATACTTTCTGGACTGACTTTATAATATAGTATCGTTATTGGCATTATGTCCTGAATTCTCTAAAAACATGACCTCAAAAAAAACTGAATCAATGAATTTACCC
>JADFVK010000053.1 GCA_015222495.1 Pseudomonadota bacterium | reverse complement strand
TTAAAGTCTCTTTATCTCTAAAAATAAGAAGTTTAATTAAAAAAACTGACAATAAAAAGGGTGTATGATACTCCCAGACAAAGAACAAAGTAATGAGTAGTACCAAATGGAGATATAAGTGAAACTAATAAAAACTAATCAAACACTATCGAAGATGTTTTCTTCTCAACTTTTTAGATCATGCATTGGTTTATGCCTGCTGCTAATGACATTTATAGCATTCGCATCAGATAGTGATAGCACATTAAAAATAGACTCTCCTGACTGGTTACAGGTAAATTTAGGCTTATTTGGTGGTTTAGCCCTCTTTCTTGCGGGCTTACAACTATTATCTGAAGGAATGAAAAAAGCAGCTGGTCAGGCAATGACGACTGTATTAGCAAAACTGACCACCAATCGTTTTATGGGTGCAGTGACCGGTGCTTTTGTTACCGGTATACTTAATTCATCTACGGTAACCACTTTGCTTGTTGTTGGTTTTATCTCCGGCGGCATGATGACTCTGGCTCAGTCTGTCGGAGTCATTATGGGGGCGAATATCGGCAGTACCGTAACGGCTCAATTACTAGCATTTGATCTGGCCGCTTATTCACTGGGGCCTGTTGCTATTGGCTTTTTTATGCTGTTTACCGCCAAAAGTGACAAGGTAAAATACTATGGCATGATGATTATGGGTCTCGGCCTGTTATTTTATGGTATGGGACTGATGAGTGAGGCAATGGTTCCTTTACGCAGTTATGAGCCCTTTATTGAGATTCTAAAAGAACTGGAGCATCCACTTGCCGGTATTCTGGCAGGGGCTGTATTTACGGCTATTGTACAATCATCTGCAGCAACTGTCGGTATTGCTATTGCCATGGCAAGTGAGGGTTTACTGGGCTTGTCTGCCGGTATTGCTTTAGCACTTGGGGCCAATATTGGTACGGCAGTCACAACGGCTATTATGGGGGTTCTCAGCAGCAAATCTGTTGATGCAGTGAGGGCCTCGGTTGTTCATGTCAGCTTTAATGTTGTCGGAGTTCTTATCTGGCTGCCATTTATCGGTGTACTGGTTGATATTGCCGTGTGGTTATCACCTTCCAGCCCTGAGTTAGAGGGAATGGCTCGAGCAGCATCTGATGTTCCACGTCAAATAGCCAATGCAAATACCTTCTTTAATATTATTAATACGGTGATATTTATTGGTTTTACCACTTGGTTTGCACGTATGGCAGAATGGTTGATTGCTGATAAAGCGCCAAAAAAAGGGATTATTATCGAGCCTAAATATCTGGATGAAAACCTGTTGATAACACCCAATATCGCACTGCAGCAGGTGCGCCTTGAATTGGCCAGAATGGGTAATATTACCATGGAAATGCTGCGTGATATTGCTCCGGCATTTAAAAATAATGATATGCAGCAAGTTAAAGAAATTGCCAGACGTTATGATGAGATCAATATATTAGAAGCAGAAATACTCAAGTATATGGCTTTACTGCGCAAAACTACGCTTTCAGATGAAGATAGTCTTGAGTTTCAGTCTATTATGATGGCAGTGGATAATTTTGAGAGTATGGCCGAACTTATAGAAAGTAATCTGGCCACTTTGGCTGAAAGAGTCTCTACCCTGGATACAAGATCAAGTGAAAAAACAAGGACAATGATGATTGATGTTTATAACTCTGTACTGACATCAGTTGAGCACACAGTACAAGCAGTTAAGGAAAAGGATGAACTGGCTGCTGAGTCTGTGCTGATGCTGAAAGACCCCATCAGACAACAATCTGAACTTATCACTGCCCGCAAAGCAGAGCGACTGGAAAATGATGATTCAGCCTATCTGACATTAGTCAGGATTGAAATGTCATTTGTGGAAAATATGCGCCATATTTATTCCTTATCCAGACGTATTGCCAAGGCGGTATTACCTTCTGCAATAGCACAACGAGAATAAAATTGGCTTTTTAAATTAACTGAGAGATGATGATCTTGTCTTTACTTTCATCATCCTCTCAACAGGACATCAGAACAATTAGCTGTTTTATAAATTTAATTTCAGACGGAAGCTGAACTTCATATAGTTTTTTGTTTAGCTATCATGTATTCTTACTGATAAATCAATTCTGGAATATTTAACATGAAGCTATTTATCAAATTAATTTTACTTTCTATATTTTTATATTTTCATTCCCAACTCGTTTTAGCCGACACCGATGAAGAACAAAACATAACTATAAGCAAAGCCCCTGCATCACTAAAACAATGGTACCAGCCAACCAACAAAGAACAGGTTTGGTTAAATACCATGTACAACTTAAGACGTCAAATGCAAGCCATTGGAGAATACGCAGCTTATGAAGATAAACAACACTTAGTGGCATGGAGCAAAAGATTTTCTAAAGACTATAATTCGATAGGAAAAATGGTGCCTGAGTGGGCTGATGAATTAGAAAGCGAGTGGGTCAGCAAACTGGTTACAGCAGCACAAAAAGGAGACTTTAAAGGCGTTACTGATAACCAGAGAAAAATTGCTAAAACCTGTGGCGGATGTCATAAGGAATACCGTGCCACTACTGCAGCTCAATACCGTGCTCCAGACTTTGACAAGTTAATGATTGAAGATGGTGAAACAATGGAAGAGTTAAGCATCAAACAAAGCATGACAGGTTTAGGATTAACATTAGAAAGGATGAAAATTGCATTTGAAGATGAACGCCCTGATGTTGCCGGTGATTCTTTTGAGCTCTTTAACCTACGACTTGAAGACCTTACGACTAGTTGTAGCTCTTGCCATAAAACAGACAAGCAACGCGATTATTTATTTAGTACAGATACTACTTCCCAAGTTGAAAAACTGAGCACACTAATAGAAGCAAAAAAACTTAAAGAAGGTCATAAACTACTTTCTAAAATTGAACAAGATGTTTGCACCACTTGCCATTCAATCCATAGAACATTAGCTGATGTTAGTGAGTTTATAAATAAATAATAAGTTATCAATTAAACCGCAACAGTATGTAATAGTTCGCAAAGGAAAAAAGTAATATGCCAACAAGTTACTGAATGGTGGGCTTATTTCTTTAAATCAAGAGAGCATATTTCTAGTCTATTAATTGACTTCTTTTAATAGACCAGTATACTGGTCTATATAGAAAATAATCCTGGAGTATAATTATGCTAGAAGAAGTCGGTTCCTATGATGCCAAAACTAAACTCCCAGAAATATTGAGACGAGTTGAATCAGGTGAATCTTTCACTATAACTAATCGTGGCAAACCCATTGCTGATTTAATTCCTAGTCGTTCAAATAACAGGCTCAAGGCTGAAGCGGCCATATCTAATATTTTAAAGGCAAAGAAGCATAAATTGTCAGATTCTTTACTTAGTGAGCTAAAGGAAGATGGACGTAAATGACAGATTTTGTACTTGATAATTCCGTTTCAATGCGATGGCTGTTAGCTAGTGATAAGGCATCAGATCAAAAATATGCAAAAAATGTTCTAGAGAGCATGATGGAATTTGATGCACTAATACCTAACCTTTGGCATCTTGAAGCAATAAGTGTTCTACTCGGTGCAGAAAAAAGAGGTGTAATTAGTTTAGGTGAGATTGAGAGGTTTATTTCTCAATTGGAGAACTTACCTATTCATGTTGATCCTTTAACAGCTCATCAAGCTTTTAGCCGAACTCTTGTTCTGTCACGAGAGTACAATATTAGTAGTTATGATGCGTCATATCTTGAATTAGCTGTACGTGAAGGCCTTCCATTGTCTTCATTAGATAAAAAACTAGTAAAAGCTGCTAAAAAAGCTGATGTTGAAATTTATAAGCCTTAATGTAAGAAAGTGGCTTTGAAAGTAAAAAAATTATTAGGTTATTTTCTAGTATGACGACGGATAACTTTATGCAACCAAACTCTTGATTACCAGTCATCGGTTTAACTTCATCATTAATCAATAAAAAGTTTATTTTAAACTTCTGATACAGATAAATGGTAACTTTGCGCTTTTTTGATGTCTATTATCTCCATTTTATTAGATAATTATGTAACTACTCCCTTTAAATTAACAAAAGTCTTATGCTTGCTTGTTTTTATAACTTAGAACTGTTTGCACCCAAAAGCGGGCATAGCAAGCGTAGCGAGTTTTCTAAGTTATAAAAATAAGCAAGCATAAGGCTTAACGGTTATTTGTTAGTTAATACGCTGAATAATTACAAAATTATTAACTTAATAAGCATGCAGCAGTGCGTAATAATTCGTAAAGGACAAAATAATAATATGCCATCAAGTTATCGGTTTGGAGATTATCAACGTGAGCTTGGAGCCAGTCATACGACGATAAGCTTAAATGATATTTCCCCAAAGTTTAAAAAAGATGCTCAGGGTAATATTATTCCAC
>JADFVK010000267.1 GCA_015222495.1 Pseudomonadota bacterium | reverse complement strand
AGGCTAACTGGGGAGCAACAGAGTTTCTTAAAGATCCTAATTTGAATAAGTAAGATATTTTAAAACCCTATCATTCCCAAATTCCCTGTCTTATATGGGAGTTTGGGATGACGATGTATATATTTTATAAGTAATAAGCTAACTTATAACTTAGCCATAATTGCTTCAGTGACTTCGCCAATAGATGGGCCACCATCAATTGAGATAACTTTGGTATCACCGCCAAGACCTTTAAAGAAATTAACCGCAGCCATAGTGCCGGTATTTTCGTCATAGTAAATATCATGACGCTTATCAACAGCACCTTCATCCTGATCATCAGGGCGTGCAGTTAATGCACCACCACAAACACGACAGACGATTTTACCATCTTTTTCAACAGGCTTAATGGCATCAAAAGCAATATGATTAGGGTGATTATTATCATTTTCACATAAACGACGGCCGGTAATACGTAGTTTGGCCACATCACGAGGTAATACAATTTCAATGACATAATCTAATTTGATATCTGCATCAGATAAGGCTTGTGCTAATGTTTCTGCCTGTACTTTATTGCGTGGAAATCCATCTAATAACCAGCCATTTTTACAATCGTCTTCTTTGATGCGATCAAGGATCATGGGAATAGTAATATCATCAGGTACCAAGTCACCACGATCGATATATTCTTTGGCTTTCATACCTAATTCAGTGCCGCCACCAATATTCTGGCGGAAGATTGCACCGGATTCAACATGAGCAACATTGTATTTTTCCTGAACGATAGCACCCTGTGTGCCTTTACCGCTACCATTTGGTCCAAAAACTAATATATTCATTGAGCTACCTTTTTTGTCTTGATTTAAAATTTGGTGTGTTTTAATCATATCATTAATGACTGAATACTTCGACTATGTATGAAACACTTTGTGAATTATTTGAGAATAGTGATATTATAGGAAATATAGCATTCACGGGCCGTAATAACGCTGATCTAAATCAATCAAGAGTATCACAATGACAAAAGTATATAATGAACCCAGCTTTCGTGATGGTGTCAATTTAATGGTTGATAGAGCTATCTCGGTGATGAGTCTCGAACCTGGTGTGGCCAGTGCGATTAAATCCTGTAATTCTGTACTTCAGGTACAATTTCCGGTCAAAATCAGAGGTAAAATTGAAGTTTTTACCGGCTGGCGTGCTACTCATAGTACCCATAGATTACCTTCTAAAGGTGGTATTCGTTATGCCCCCTATGCTAATCAGGATGAAGTAGAAGCCCTGGCTGCCTTAATGACCTATAAGTGTGCCATTGTAGATGTGCCGTTTGGCGGTTCCAAAGGGGCTTTATTGATTGATCCGTCAAAATACGATCGTGATGAAATGGAAGAAATTACGCGTCGTTTCACATTGGAACTCATTCGTAAAGGCTTTCTTAGTCCCGCTACAAATGTGCCGGCTCCGGATGTCGGGACAGGGCAAAGAGAAATGGCCTGGATGGCGGATACCTATAAACATTTACGCCCTGATGATATCAACTATTTAGCCTGTGTCACCGGAAAGCCAGTTCATCATGGTGGTATTAATGGACGTGTTGAAGCAACTGGACGTGGTGTTCAATATGCGATTAGAGAATTTTTTCGGCATGAGGAGGATTTAAAAACTGCTAATCTTTCTGGAACTCTTGAAGGAAAAACCTGTGTCATACAGGGATTGGGCAATGTTGGATTTCATGCGGCTAAATTTCTTTCAGAACAAGATGGTGTAAAAATTACCGCAGTGATTGAGCGTGATGGTGCGTTGATTAATGATGATGGTATTGAGATTGAAGAACTGCATAAATATATAAAGCAACACAACAGTATTGAAAATTATCCTTGTGCAGAATTTATAGAAAATGGTATGGCTGTACTTGAAAAAGAATGTGATATTCTCATTCCGGCAGCCCTGGAAAATCAAATTACATTGGAAAATGCAGAACGAATACATGCAAAACTGATTGTTGAAGCAGCTAATGGGCCAATTACTTTTGGTGCAGATGAAATACTCAATAAGAGAGGGGTTATTATTATCCCGGATGCTTATGCTAATGCAGGTGGTGTAACGGTGTCCTATTTTGAGTGGATTCGAAACATTTCACATATTCGTTTTGGCCGTATGCAACGACGTAATGATGAAATGCGTGGCATGCAGGTAATGAAAATGCTGGAAGAAGCTTTGGGACATCATGTGCCGGATAATATTCGTGAAAGTATCGGCCATGGTGCAGGAGAGCTGGAGTTAGTTCGTTCAGGTCTGGATGATACCATGCGTCTGGCTTATCAGGGAATCCGTGAAACCATGTTGAGTAATGATAAAATTTGTGATTTGCGCACCGCCACTTATGTGACGTCAATTAAGAAAATTGCCCGTTCATATCTTGAAGTTGGTGTTTTCTAATCTAAAGCAATAGTTAAGAGCGAGAGTCTAAAGAGAAATTAAATGATAAATGATACTAGCCCACCACTTGGTGATATGAGTGTGGAAACCTTTTTGTCTGAATATTGGCAAAAAAAACCACTGCTGATACGTCAGGCCTTTAAAAATTTTAACTCCCCTATTACAGGGGATGAGCTCGCCGGTTTAGCCTGTGAAGAAGAAGTTAATTCCCGTATTGTGATTGAAAAAGGGGGAGAACACCCCTGGCAGGCGATTCATGGTCCTATGGATAAAAGTATTTTTGCTAAAATGCCGGAAACACATTGGACGCTAGTGGTAAATGACTTAGAGAAATATGTGCCTGAATTGGCCTGGATGACTGATCGCTTTCGTTTTATTCCTGAATGGCTTCTTGATGATTTGATGAGTAGTTGGGCAGCTCCTGAAGGGACAGTTGGTCCTCATGTTGATCTTTATGATGTATTTATTGTACAGGGAGAGGGGAGTCGTCGCTGGCAGATTAGTACTCAGCCTGTGGCTGAAGATAATTTTATACCGGGTATAGCTTTGCGCTTACAAAAAGAATTCACTTGTGAAACTGAATGGCTATTAGAAGAAGGGGATATGATGTACTTGCCTGCTGGAGTATCACATTCCGGTATTTCTATAGGTGAAAGTCTGAGTTATTCTATTGGTTATAGGGCGACCAGTCATACGGATTTGGTCACTGATTTTATTGCACATATTACTGATGACTTATCCATAAATAAAACGTATCAGATTCCTTATAATAAGTTACAAAAACATTCTAATGAGATTTCACCACAAGCGATTGAAGAAGTTCGCAGAATTTTTAAACAATACCTGGATCCAGAGCATCCTGAATTAGCCCGTTGGTTTGGTAATTATGTTAGTGATGTCAAAGTTGATTTTTTAAATGAATGTGAGGAGCCATTAGAAACTTTCTCAGACTTGCTCATTTTTGTTCAGGAGAGTGAAACTCCTTTAATTCGTCACCCATCCAGTCGTTTTGCTTTTATGGATTCTGATTCAGCAGAATCAGGTGAAAAAACATTATTTATAGATGGCTCGGACTACCCTGTTTCAAAAAATCTGACCTATGCTCTATGTGATAATAGAGAAGTTGATTTACAAAAAATAGCTGAAGATTGTACTGAACAAGAACAGCAATTTGTACTAAACTTATATAATTCAGGAAAACTATATCAATTATATGATTTGGATTAACTAACTGAAAGCAAGTTAATTAGAAGTATGCTAAGATTAACCCATATTTTTTAATGATATTAAGTATGATAAAAAACAATAAATTAAGAATCAAAGTTCTCGCCATAATGGGCAAGGCCTATAAAATACCTCTTGTTACTGTCTTATCAGAAGCCATTTAACATTTATTTTTTTTAAATAAACACTGTATCCTTAGACAAATAAATGAATAAACCCTTTAGCCTATCATTTCATATTGTTTTCTTTGTCTTGGCTATTTTTTCACTAAGCCTGATAGTTGATATCCCTGCTAAATACCTGCCTATACTTGAAATCTTACCTTTTGCTTTGCTAGGCTTAGCTTTTATTCTGGGTTATCGCTTTAATCGTAGCCTGGTCATCTATAGTGCAGTCCTTTTTATCTTGGTTTATGCCTATCCCTCTGTCTCAGATCAACTCAATAAAGAGCAATACTACTTAAGCCTGAATACACTGGTTATTTTTTTAGTGATGAATGTGACTCTCCTTTGCTTTTACTGTGAAAGAGGTATTTTTACACTGATTGGTATGAGTCGTTTTGTGTTTATTTTTGCTCAGCTTGGTGTAATTATCTGGTTTGTTGAAGCTCAGCCGGTACTATGGAAAAGTCTCATTTTACAGACTATTTTTCCTGCATTAGAAATTAAACTGGCTTTTTTTGAACAGCTAACATTATTAGTTATTCTGAGTAGTATTATTTTGATTAGTTCTTCTTATTTAACCCGGGCTAATCCATTTCGTAGTGCAATTTTTGTCTCGATGTTAATCTGTTTATATGCTATTACTTTACCCGCAAAAGAAATGTTAAGTTATTCTGCCTTATTGAGCTATGCTCTTTTATTACCCTTGTTAACATTAATTAGTGAATCCTATCGCATGGCTTTCATCGATGAACTCACTAACTTACCGGGTCGCAGAGCACTGAATGAGGCTATGGATAAGCTGGGTAAGAACTATGTTATTGCAATGCTGGATGTGGATCATTTTAAAAAATTTAATGATACCTATGGTCATGATGCCGGTGATGACGTGCTGCAACTTCTGGGTTCCAGGTTAAAATTAGTTAAAGGTGGAGGAAAACCTTTTCGTTATGGAGGGGAAGAATTTGCTATTTTATTTTCTGGTGTCACATTGAAGGGAGCTAAAGAGCATCTGGATAATTTACGCGAAGAAATAGCAACAAAGAAATTTGCTTTGCGTAAGCAGGAAAGGCGTAATAAAAATTCCAGAGCGGCAAAAAAGAAAAAACAAAGACATGTTTCGGTGACCATTAGTATTGGTTTTGCACAGCAAAATGACAAATTGACATCACCTGCGGCAGTTTTAAAAGCATCAGATAAGGCACTTTATCGTGCGAAGAAAAAAGGACGTAATTGTGTTAGTAAATAGCAGGTATTTAATATGGATAAAATAACAATTATTGGTGCGGGTAATGTGGGTGCTCATGCAGCTGTTTCAGCAGCTACTCTGGAGCTTGGTCATATTATATTACTTGATAAAGATGCCGACTTAGCTAAGGGAAAGGCTCTGGATATTACTCAATCCATGGCTGTGAGTCATAGTGATATTATGGTCAGTGGTACGGGAAATTATGAAGACACTGCTGATTCAGATATTGTTGTGATTACTGCAGGTGTGCCCAGAAAACCAGGGATGTCTCGGGATGATTTATTAGATATTAATGCAGATATACTCGAGTCTATAGTGAGCCAGGTGGTTAAATATTCACCTGAGTGTATTTTAATTGTGGTGACAAATCCTATTACTACGATGGTACAACTGGCCTATAAAGTGAGTGGCTTTAGTAAAGAGCGTGTTATTGGTATGGCTGGTATTCTGGATGGTGCTCGCTTTAAACATTTTATTGCACAGGAACTTAATGTTGGGGCTAGTGAAGTGATGACTATGGTTATTGGTGATCATGGGGCTTTAATGGTGCCTTTAAAAGATCATTGTCAGGTCAATGGACAGCCAATAGCAGAGCTTTTAAGTCATCAGAAAATAGAAAATATTGTAAGTCGTGTACAGCATGGAGGCTCTGAAATTGTTAATTTACTAAAAACAGGTTCGGCTTATTTTGCCCCTGGTCTGGCGGTCATTAAAATGGTGAAATCTATTTTAAGAAATGAGAAAAAAACACTACCCTGTGCCGTTTATCTTGAAGGTGAATACTCTACCAAAGGTTTATTTGTTGGTGTGCCTGTGGTTTTAGGTCGTCAAGGTGTGGAAAAGATTGTTGATATTCACCTGAGTGAAAAAGAAGCAATTGCTTTTAAAAGTTCTGTCGAACATATCAGAGAAAGAACTGAAGGCTTATTAGAAAAAAGGGCCAAGTAGAGAACTTGAATTAAAAATTCGTTCCTATACAAATGATCATAGTTAGGGTTTTTATACATTTATATTGCCTTTTTCTCTATATACTTAGGTAATTACTTACAAAATACTCTGAAAACTCCTACAGACTTATAAGAAGTACTCATTTATAGTTATGTTAAAAGCTATTAAGGAGTAACTTCCATGACTGAGATTGAACAAAAAGACATTATACGTCTGCAACACAAAATAAGTGAAGTTCTGGCGTTCACATGTAATCAAGAAAATTATATAACAATAGCCTGTCGTGAACGTATAAAGTTTTTAACTGGTAAGTTAAAACTGAATACATTAAAAACTTTGTAATAAAATTTATAAAACAGCAGGAGAGAATCATGAATGCTTCTGGTCAAAAAGTAGATAATACGCAATATATACTCCAAGCAGGAAACAATAAAGTCGCTCTCAATCCTGAAGGTTACCTGGAAAATTTTGATGATTGGAATGAGGATGTTGCAAAAACAATGTCTGAAATAGATCATCTTGAACTTTCTGATTGTCATTGGGAAGTTATCAATTTTATGAGAAAATTCTACCGTGAGTTTGAGGTAATACCACATCCTCGAACTATAATTAAAGCGATAGGTGACAAAATTAGCTCGTGGGGTTGCACTAAAAAAGATTTTGAGAATGCATTCCCTAAAGGAGGATGCAAGCAAGCTTGTCGTATCGCAGGTTTGCCATTACATTACTGCCACTCTTGTTAGATTTTTGCGTATCAACTCTTAATCTATATCAAATGCCTTAAGCACATACTGTGTTATCATTGGCGATTAATCAATGATAAAAGGAAATTAATATGAGTTGTTGTGGCGTATGTGGTGGTGATAAAACTGAACAAACTAATGAACAGGATAAAAATAAAAATAAAGAACAAGAGCAAACTCAAGAGTCAAATAAGGACAAAGCTCAGGAAAAGAAATCATAATT
>JADFVK010000266.1 GCA_015222495.1 Pseudomonadota bacterium | reverse complement strand
TCTATTTTAAATGGTACTCTGGCCAAAGTGATTCAGGATGATCCCAATATTGTTTTGTTATCCAGCACTGAAGTTGAAAAAGTTGAGAAAGATGATAAAGGTTGTTTGATTTTACATTGTACTAATAATCAACAGGTCAATAATGTTGATTCACTAATTTGGGCCATTGGTCGTGTTCCTAATACTGCAGATTTGAATCTGGAAGCAGCGGGAATCAATATGGATAAACGCGGATACATCCCTAGTGATGAATATGAAGAAACTAATGTGAAAGGGGTTTATTCACTGGGTGATGTAAATGGTAAGGCGGCTTTGACTCCGGTTGCTATTGCAGCAGCAAGACGTTTATCAGATAGATTGTTTAATAATATGCCTGATCGAAAGCTGGATTATAGTAATATTGCTACGGTAGTATTCAGCCATCCTCCCATTGCGACTATTGGTTTGAGTGAAAAAGAAGCACGGGCAACTCATGGGGAAACGGTAAAAACTTATAGTACTAATTTTACGCCGATGTCCCATGCTTTTACCGAGCATAAAGTTCCTACGGCAATGAAGCTGGTTTGTGTGGGCGCTAAAGAAAAAATTATCGGCTGTCATATTATTGGTCCCGGCTGTGATGAAATGATGCAGGGCTTTGCTGTGGCGATAAAAATGGGCGCTACTAAGGAAGACTTTGATAATACCGTGGCGATTCATCCTTGTAGTGCTGAGGAGCTGGTAACAATGAGATAAGTCGTTCGGAAAATAGTAATGTGGAATCCGTGAGCAGGGAGTATGGGGTTGCTTTGTTGGGGACGCTTTGAACCCATCCATGGGCCGCTCAACCTCGACATCCATGTCTCGAAAAGCCCCCTCAAAGCACCCCCATACTCCCTGCTCACTACCATTGTTATTTTCCTCTCTGGGGGTGGGATAGATCAAGAGCAGGAGAGTTAAGAGCATATTTTCTTTTACTTCCCCCTTTTTCAAAGGGGGATTGAGGGGGTTGCTCTTCCGCCACGAGCGAGACAAATGATGCGGGTAGTGATTGGTGAGGTGTTACGGGTATTTAAGGGGCTTTTCGAGACATGGATGTCGAGGCTGAGCGGCTCATGGATGAGTTTAAAGCGTCCCCTGAAATACCCGTAACACCTCACCAATCACGGCTTTCCACACACAAAGCATTTATTGAGTGAGATATTTTGAGTATTCGAGATTATAAAGAGCATAGTCCAACAATTGCTGCAGGGGTTTTTATTGATGAGTCGGCTCAGGTGATTGGGCGGGTGGAAATTGGGCGGGATTGTTCGATTTGGCCAAATACGACGGTTCGTGGGGATGTGAATTGGATAAGAATTGGATCGTGTAGTAATGTGCAGGATGGTAGTGTGCTGCATGTGACTCATGATCATGCGGAAAAGCATCCTGGAGGTTATCCTCTGATTGTTGGGGATAATGTGACTGTGGGACATAATGTTGTTTTGCATGGCTGTACTATTGATGATAATTGTCTGATTGGTATGGGGGCGATTATTTTAGATGGGGCACATTTAGAAAAAAATGTTTTTCTGGCAGCAGGGGCTTTGGTGGCACCTAACAAACGTCTTGAAAGTGGTTATCTTTATGTGGGTAGTCCAGCAAAAAAAGTACGGCAACTGAGTGAAGAAGAAATAGCGGGTTTACAATATTCTGCTGATCACTATGTTAAATTAAAAAATGATTATCTGCTTTAAGCATAAGGATTAGATTATGCAATGTCATCACTTTCCGGTTCAGGTTTATTATGAAGATACCGATCATTCGGGTGTTGTCTACTATGCAAATTATCTTAAATATTTTGAACGTGCCCGAGAGGCTCTTTTAGGTACAGATCTATTGGTGAAATTGTGGAATGAACAGGGAATTGGTTTTGCTGTGTATTCTGTGAATGTTAAATATACCGATAGTGCAGTGTTTGGCGATAAGTTGGATGTACGTACGACTTTTAAAATGGATAGCCAGTTTAGGGCTATTTTAAATCAGGATATCTGGAAAGAGGGTGCAACAAAACCATCTATAATAGGTGTCATTGAGTTAATTTGTATTGATAAAAGCAAACGTTTGTTAGCCTTTGAAGATGTGATGAATTTGCCAGCCTAGTGTATCTTAGAGATTTCCAGTAATGTTTTTCTTAACAGTTGCTTATCAATGGGTTTGGTGAGGTATTTATCCATACCTGCGGCATAACAATTTTCAGCTTCACCATCCATGGCATTGGCAGTGAGGGCAATAATAGGAATATGTTGTTCTACTGATGCTTCCTGTTCCCGAATGATTCGTGTTGCTTCATAACCATCCATAATGGGCATTTGGCAATCCATAAAAATGGCATCATAGGAATTATTTTGCCAGGAATCAATGGCTAATTGTCCATTGACGGCCAGATCAATAGTGCACCCAAATTTCTCTAATAGCTTAGTCGCGACGATCTGATTAACCTTGTTATCTTCGGCGAGAAGAATGTGTAATTGAATATGATGTTCTTTTTCACTAAGAGTTTTTTCAACTTCAAGCGTTTTTTGTCCCAGAGGAAATTCAAACTTTACCCAAAAAGTAGAGCCTTTTCCTTTTATGCTGTCTAAACCAATTTCTCCTCCCATTAAATGCGTTAATTCTTCACTGATGGATAGACCCAGGCCGGTACCGCCATAATTTCTAGAGGTTGATGCATCAGCCTGAGTAAACTTTTCAAATACAGAATTAATTTTGTCAGGGCTAATGCCTATTCCTGAATCTTTGACTTCAATAGAGAAGTCAACTGAGTGAGCACTTACATTATGACAAATAATACTGACAGAGACTGAGCCCTTTGAGGTAAACTTAATGGCATTAGAAATGAAGTTTAGTAAGATTTGTTGGATACGGGTATTATCAGCAATAATAAGTTCGGGCATTTTATTATCAAGTTGATAGTTCAGTGTAATTTGTTTTTCTATCGCCTTATGTTGCATAAGCTTGATAATTTCTTGTATGAGCTTATGCAAATTAAATTGAATGGGATCAATATCTAATTTACCGGATTCTATTTTTGAAATATCAAGAATGTCATTAATAATATGTAATAAAGAAGTTGCAGAGGAGTGAATTTTATCAACAAAATCTTCTTGTTCCGGGTTAAGTGGAGTATCCAGTAATAAGTCACTTAAACCAATCACGCCACTCATAGGTGTTCTTAGTTCATGACTCATATTGGCTAAGAAGCTGCTCTTTTGCTCATTATTAGTCTCAGCTAATTCTTTTAACTGGGTTAATTTTTGTTCATATTGTTTGCGTTCAGTAATATCAATAGCATAGGCCTGGACTAAAGCATAAGCATGCTGTTCAATCGGGTGGAAGTTCCACAAATACCACTTGCTATCTGTTTCACTTTCTATGCCTTCAATAGTCTCATCATTGCCAATAATTTTTTTTAATAAAGCTTCAATATTATCAGGTAAAATAGCAGGTCTACCCAGTTCATCAAAGCCCGAGTTTACCATTTCATCTAACATGGCAGGATTGGCATAATGAATAATGGCTTCTTCATCTAATTGTAAAATAGGTGCGGGGTTAAGTTCTGCAAAGAGGGAAAGACGTTTTATATCGCTTTCACTATAACCTGAGTCAGTACAATCACGAAATAGAATTATTTTTTCATCTTGATTATTATCAGGCTCAATTCTTTTGGCATCAATATGAATAAACAGGCCTTCCTTATCAAGCCAGATATACTCCTCTGTTTTTTGTATCTGCTCTTCACCCTTTTCAATATTATTTTCCAGAGGACAGTCTTTTGCGGCATGTTGGTACTGGCCTTCATTAGAACAAAGTGTATTGTGAGCATTACGACCGAGGATATCAACTTGTGTCCACTTAAGTATTCTCTCAGCGGCAGGATTTAAGGCTATAATGTTATGTTGTGCATCGATATGAATAACACCATCAGAGAGATGTTGGTAAAGCTTAAGTGCAGTTTGCTTTGATTGTGTCTTGTTACACATGAGTGATTCTTAATAAGCCCAGCGGATCTTCAGCTTTATTCAGTGGTTCAAGAATTTTTGTGATAGAGCGATTATCGTTTTTATCCTGGCTAGCCAGATCAATGAAATTACCTGGCTTGCAGGGTTTTCCATCAGCACTATATATAATTCTTAAACGTGGGAATAAGGGTTTTTCCTTGTCTATTTCCTCAACCAGGGCTTTTTCACCAGTACTTAATTGTACTGCACTGGTTAAGGGATAAATGCCCATCACATGAATTAACTCACTGACAACGGCTTCACTATACTTATTCTTTTTTGCCGCCTGATATATTAACTTTAGAGCATTTGCCGGCAGCATACCTGGTTTGTCATTAAGACCATGAATATATTCATCATAAGCATCGGCAACCTGTAATATTTCTACTAGAGGGTAGATACTGTCTTTTCTCAGTTTATAAGGATAACCGGAGCCATCAATAACTTCATGATGTTGCTTGACCAGTTTTTTTAAATTTTCAGAAAAATCCGGGCTCTTTTTTAAAACATTTTCAACAATGTCAGGGTGTTGCTGAATAAGCTGTTTTTCTGCAGCTGTATATTTTGTATGCTTACCAATCAAATGCATAGGTAAACGTGATAAGCCTGTATCATGCAGAAGTGCAGCTAGACCCAACTCATTAATTTCTTCTTCACTACAGCCTATTCTCATCGCCAGTGGTATGACAACAGAAAAAACACCAAAGCCATGGTCACTGAGTTTTATATTCTTTCGGTAAAGATGTAGCATGGTCAGTAGAGCCTGATCATTACGTTTTAAACTTTCACGTGTTTCATCAATGATAGGTGAAATCGCTTCAATTGAAGGGGGTTGACCTTGTTTTATAGAAGCATTGAGTTGTTTGACCAGGTTGCTAATTTTTCCCTGTAATTTTTTAGCAACTTTGAGTTCTTGTTTTAATTCTTGTTTTGGTGTTTCTGCTTGTTTAGTTTGATCATTTTTGGTATCAACTTGCTCATCAGCTAAACCTGCAAGTAAATCCTGAGTTTTTCTTACTTTCTTTTTTGCGGTATCCTGAGTTATCTTACTGCGTGATAAGTCAATCACTAAGTTTTTAACACCGGATTTTTTCAATAATAAGATATCATTATCAGTGTTGATTTGACGCTTATGACGTAAAAATGGGGCTTTTATCCATGAAATATCCAGTTTATGAATAAACATGCCTTTTTTTAAATCAGCAATTGAAATGTTTTTGGTTGCCATGATTTAAATATAGACTCAGTGGTTGTTTATGTAAAGTAGTTTGTAGGAAAAATATTAAGCAGTTTAAATTGATTGTCTAATGGCTTGTATAACTTCAGAAACTTGCGGTTTCTTGCCACGCCAGATATAAAATGATTCTGCTGCCTGACCTACCAGCATTCCCAGGCCATCAGAAATATTCTGCACCCCTCTTTGTTCAGCCCAGAGCATAAATGCGGTGGGTTTATTGGCATACATCATGTCATAACAATAAGCTGGAGAGGCTAATAGGTTCTCAGGCAGAGGAGGCACTTCACCCTGCAAGCTGGCTGCAGTAGCATTGATGATCAGATCAAATTGTTGACCGGCAAGGGCATTATAGCCCCCTGCCTGGATATTAGTCTGATCATTCATATCGGAGAAAAGATTGGCTAATTCGACCGCTTTAGAAGCTGTACGATTGGCAATAAATAAAGAGACTGGTTTTTGATCCAGGATGGGGCCAATAACACCGCGAGATGCGCCACCTGCACCCAGAATTAAAACCCGTTGATGTGTTAACGGCCAGCCAAGATGCTCCATAATATCATTGACCAGACCTACACCATCAGTATTATCACCTTCAATAGAGCCATCTGATTTTAGGACAAGTGTATTCACTGCCCCAGCTCGTTTGGCTCGCTCACTGAGACTATCAGATAATCTCCAGGCATCAAGCTTAAAGGGTACGGTCACATTTAAACCCTTGCCACCATGTGCCTGAAAATGGCTTACGGCCTGATTGAAACCACCGACATCCACATGAATGGCTGTATATTCAATTTTTTGATTGGTTTGCTGTGCAAAGGTACTATGAATTTGTGGTGATTTACTATGATTAATAGGATTGCCCATAACAGCATATCGTTCAGCCTGATCAAAATCAAAAATATCACTCATTGTTTAATTTCCTATAGGCTTTTTTTGATTATTCTTAGCTATTAATAGAGCTATTTTTTCAGCATCGGATTGTGGGGAAGCCTCTGTTGTTTTTTCTGTTTCTGCCGCAGCAAGTAATTTATTGTGTTTAAGTACATTTTTATTGTGACTACTTAACATAATGACTATTAACCAAAGAACGAATAATGCAGCAATAGCCATGGTTAAGTTTTGCTGCATGTCTCCTTTTTCAATCATAATATAAAAAGTACTTGCCGTACCGGAAACACCGCCAAGAAACATGGCAGTAAATGCAAAAATACTAAAAAATAAAGCATAAAATAAAAAATAGAAGAGTTTACCAATAAAACGCATAATTAATAATCCATTTACTCATTTAACCAGATAGCGGCCTGTTTGCCAAAATAAGTCAGAATACCATCAGCACCTGCTCGTTTAAAACATAAGAGTGACTCTAAAACTACTTTTTTCTCATCAAGCCAGCCATTTTGTATGGCAGCCATCAGCATGGCATATTCACCACTCACCTGGTAGGCATAAGTTGGTACGCCAAATTCCTGTTTCACACGACGCACAATATCTAGATAGGGCATACCGGGTTTAACCATCACCATATCAGCACCTTCTTCAATGTCCATGGCAACTTCTAATAAGGCTTCATCACTATTAGCCGGATCCATTTGATAGGTAGTTTTATCTGCCTTACCTAAGTTTGCCGCCGAACCTACAGCATCTCTAAAAGGGCCATAGAAACTAGAGGCATATTTAGCAGAATAGGCGAGAATTTTTGTATAGATATAATTATTTTCTTCCAGAGCCTCACGAATTTCGCCAATGCGACCATCCATCATATCTGAAGGGGCAACAATATCTGCTCCGGCTGCGGCATGGGATAGAGCTTGCTGAATCAATACATCCACTGTTTCATCATTTAATACATAGCCGCTTTTATCAATGAGACCATCCTGACCATGGGAGGTAAAAGGATCGAGTGCCACATCAGTAATAACACCTAATTGCGGATAAGCATCTTTTAATGCCTTGACGGCTCTTTGTGCCAGGCCATCCGGATTATAAGCTTCTTTGGCATCATCAGTTTTTGCACTTTGAAGTGTCACAGGAAATAGTGCCACAGCAGGGACCCCTAAGGAGACTAGTTGTTTAGCTTCGATGAGTAATTGATCAATACTGACCCGTTCAACACCCGGCATAGAAGTAATTGCTTCACGTTGTCCCTTGCCCTCAAGGACAAACATGGGATAAATTAAATCATCCACACTCAGTTGAGATTCGCGCATTAATCGTCTGGAGAAGTCATCACGGCGCATGCGACGCTTGCGGGTAAATGGATAAACGGTCGAAGTATTCATGCTAGCTCCAGTCCTGTCATAATGTAATATGAAAATTTAATTGCTGATTCTACCTTAAATAATCACAAATTGAGAGATAAATATGTTTTCTACAGGCATAAAAAAGCCCTTAATACTATGAGCATTAAGGGCTTTGCAAAAGCAGATACAATATCTGCTTTAAAGTAAGTTTTACTTACTTAGCAGCTGGTGCCGCTGCAGGAGCAGCTACAGGTGCACGCATAGGCATTGGTGGACGACCATAGCCATAACCATAAGGAGTGTTCTGGCTCTGGTAGTTGTTATAACCATTACCACGGTAATCCATGTTGTTATTACCATTGTAGTTGCTGTTACCACTTCCGTAAGCTGAACCACGAGTGTTTCCTTTACCACGGCCACGTCCGCGAGCTTTAATAGTGATTTCAACATCACCATCCATATCGCTATCCATGCTGCCGTCGCCCCAGCCATTACCATAACCGTTGCCATAAGCATTGTTGTTCATGTTGTTATAACCCTGACCATTCCAGTTAGTGTTAGAGTTACCATCATCCCAAAATGCATTGGCAGATAGAGAAACAACAGAAGTAGCTAGTGCAGCTGCAATAATTAATTTTTTCATTTTATACTCTCCAGTATTTTATTATTTATAATGTACTTATTTTATCTAGGTTTAATGTGTTATAAACTTAAATTATTATTTTTTATAAGTTTTATGTAGTATATTAGATTTATTTAATATTAGCAATAGTTAATATTGTTTTTTTACGCTTTTTTTTATTTTCTTTATTACTATCAACTCTGTACAACTTTAATTGTAATAATGATTTCGTGATCTTCTTCTTTAATTTCAATCACTTCATGCCCATTGATGCGACACCAGATGGGAATGTCCTGCTTCGCTCCAGGATCGGTGCTGGTTACAACTAAATGCTCTCCTGGGTTCATCTTAGCAATTGCGTCCTGAGTTCGAATTACTGGTAGAGGGCATAAAAGACGCCGAGCATTCAATTGTACACTTTTCTCCATCATATGATCCAGTCTTTTTTTATGGCATCAACAGCCATGGGCTGGATAGTATATTGCTGCTCCTCAGCATTGGTCTGACGTACCACCAGAGTGACTTGAGCAGCATTTTTCCCCTGACTATAACGGGCAATTAATGCCAGGGCTGTTTCCAATTCCTGCTGTGTTTTAAATTCACCATCAATCAAAGCTAAGGCACCATTATGGCTGCTGGGATATATACTGATCATTTGATTTTTATACCCTTGCATAAAGTTATTCTCGCCTTCCTCACGTCCAATAATCACTTTTAAATTAGGTGATAAACGGAAATGACGACCCATCTTAAGCATAATGATATCATCCAGTTCATAGGCACGGCTGGGACGGTTAGCCCACATATCCTGTAATTTAACTGCATAATTTTGATCGGTCAGCATACAGCAGCCCCCGGCGGGCTGAGCATACTCTTTAAATCCATAATGCTCAGCTAATGCCATTTGTGGTTTTCGTGTGCGCCCGTTAAAGTCTAATAATTGTTCACGATCCACCCAGCCTTCTTTTTCCGGCAGGGTTTCGGGTAATTGTTTGGCACTGAGGGGGCGTAATAATAAGTCATTACCACCGGATTCTTTTGCTACCACAGGCATGGTGGCACGACGTTGTGACATGGGGCGTTGTCCTACTACCTCGCCGGTGATAATGAAATCAAAATCATGTTCTTTGATCCATTCCACTGCTTTTTTAACCATAAAGGTTTTACAATCCAGACAGGGATTTACATTTTTTCCATAGCCATGTACTGGGTTAAGGAGAATATCTTTGTATTCCTCAACAACATCAACAATATGTAGCTTAACACCTAATTGTTCGGCAACCCATAGAGCATTATTACGTTTTTGTTTATCCTGATGTTTTTTTCTAACAGCATGAGTATGGCCTTCCACACAAAAGCCGGTAAAAAAATTGATCCCTTCAACATGAATCCCTTGATCCTGTATGACTTTGACTGCCAGCATGGAATCCAGTCCACCGGAGATTAATGCCACTGCTTTTCTTTGTTGTTTCATAATATTAAGTTTTAAGTGTTAAGTTAGAGGTTGTAAGCTTTTGATCTTGCTTTTAACTTAACACTTAACACTTAAAACTTAAAACTATTTTTACCTAAAACTTTTTTTTAATAATTTTAAGGTATAATAGCCGTTTTTTTTACATAAGTTATAAATATCCAATTTAATCTAACCATAGAATAAGATAAAATAATGTCAGAAAATAACAATGTATCCAGCCAATTTGATGTTTCTACATTTCAGGGGTTAATCCTGGCTCTGCAGACGTATTGGGCTGAAAAGGGCTGTGTTTTACAACAACCCTATGATATGGAAATGGGGGCAGGTACTTTCC
Source organism: Pseudomonadota bacterium (assembly GCA_015222495.1). Taxonomy (GTDB): domain Bacteria; phylum Pseudomonadota; class Gammaproteobacteria; order GRL18; family GRL18; genus GRL18. The sequence goes on along the minus strand of JADFVK010000266.1, from coordinate 11,435 downwards.
ATCCAGCCACATTTTTACGTTCCATTGGCCCTGAGCCGTGGAGTGCAGCCTATGTTCAGCCTTGTCGTCGTCCCACGGATGGGCGTTATGGTGAAAATCCTAATCGTCTGCAGCATTATTATCAGTTTCAGGTGGTTATAAAACCCTCGCCCTTAGAAATTCAGGATTTATATTTAGGCTCTTTAAAGATGCTGGGACTGGATCCACTGGTGCATGATATTCGCTTTGTGGAAGATAATTGGGAATCTCCGACTCTGGGGGCATGGGGCCTGGGTTGGGAAGTCTGGCTTAATGGTATGGAAGTGACGCAGTTTACCTATTTTCAGCAGGTAGGTGGTTTGGAATGCAGGCCTGTGACAGGTGAAATTACCTATGGCCTGGAACGTATTGCCATGTATTTACAAAATGTAAAAAGCATTTATGATTTGGTATGGACTGATGGGCCTCTGGGTAAAGTGACCTATGGTGATGTCTTCCATCAAAATGAAGTAGAGATGTCCGCCTATAACTTTGAACATGCTCCGGTGGATGAGTTATTTACTCAATTTGATCACCTTGAAGCAGAAAGTAAGCGATTAATTGAAGAAAACCTATCCTTGCCAGCGTATGAAATGATGGTGAAAGCTTCTCATGCGTTTAACCTACTGGATGCCCGTCATGCCATCTCAGTCACAGAGCGAGCACGTTTTATTGGTCGTGTTAGGACTTTAGCCAGAGCAGTGGCTCAGGCATATTATGATCGCCGCGAAGCTTTAGGCTTTCCGATGATAAAAAAAGAATAGTTATTTATTTATAGTTCCAAAGAATGAGTGGTCATAGCCCTTTAATAATATCATGGCTAGTCGTTAAAAAAGATATGAATACAGAGAAATCGGAAATACAAATATGTCAGATAAGAAAGATTGTTTAATTGAGCTCGGTACTGAAGAGCTTCCACCAACAGCATTAAAAGGCTTGTCTAAAGCTTTTTGCCAAAATATCAGCAAAGGCCTGGCAGATGCTAATCTAAATTATGCTGAGATAAAGTCTTATGCGACTCCACGTCGATTAGCTGTGGTGATTAAGCAAATGGAAACTACTCAGCCGGATAAATCTATTGAACGACGTGGTCCGGCATTACAGGCAGCGTTTAATGAAGAAGGTTGCCCGACTAAGGCTGCTATGGGCTTTGCAAAATCCTGTGGGGTTGAAGTTGAAGATCTCAGTAAATTAGAAACAGATAAGGGTGCCTGGCTGGCTTATACCCTGGAAGAGCAGGGGCAGCATAGTCGGGACTTGATTCCAGGAATTTTTCAAATGGCCTTAGATAAACTACCCATTCCCAAGCGGATGCATTGGGGGGATTTAGATGCCATGTTTGTACGGCCGGTACATTGGTCTGTTATCCTGCTTGGTCATGAAGTGATTCCTGCTGAAATATTAAGTGTTGCCACAGCTGATACCACCATGGGGCATCGCTTTCATTATCCTCATAGCATCACTTTGTCTGAGCCTGCTGAATATGAACAGGTATTAGAAGAAACAGGCAAGGTTATTGCAGATTTTGATAAGCGCCAGACTCTTATCAGCCAACAAATTATTAGTGCAGCTACGGAGGTCGGTGGTGAGGCAGTGATTGATACGGATTTATTAGATGAGGTTACCAGTATGGTTGAGTGGCCACAGGTAATTGTCGGTGAGTTTGAGGCACATTTTCTGGATGTACCTTCAGAAGCCTTGATTTCTGCAATGAAAAAACATCAAAAATACTTCCATATTGTCGATAAAAACCAGCAATTAATGCCTTACTTTATTACTATCAGTAATATTGAAAGCAGTGATCCACAACAGATTAAAGAGGGTAATGAAAGAGTTATACGTCCACGTCTGGCAGATGCTAACTTCTTCTGGTCTCAGGATAAGAAAACACCTCTGGAAAATAAGCTGGAACGTTTGAAAACGGTGGTGTTCCAAAATAAACTGGGTACGGTTTATGACAAAACCCAACGAGTGATAGAACTGTCCGCTGTTATTGCGGAAAATTTAGCTGCAGATGTTGCTCAGGCTAAGCGTGCGGCTCAATTGGCTAAATGTGATCTCATGACAGAAATGGTGAATGAATTCCCGGATTTACAGGGGATTATGGGACGTTATTATGCACTCAATGATGGCGAAGATGAGCAGGTTGCTTCCGCCTTAGATGAACAATATATGCCCAGATTTGCCGGTGACCAAACACCTGCTTCAGCGATAGGACAAGTTTTATCAATTGCTGAGCGCATTGATACACTGGTAGGTATTTTTGCTCTGGGACAAGTTCCTACGGGAGATAAAGATCCCTTTGCTCTTAGAAGAGCGGCATTAGGCTTGCTGCGTACTATTATTGAAAATAAATTGATTTTAGATGTACCGCAAATTTTGCAGCAGTCAGTTAAACTCTTTTCAGCAGAACTCTTTGCTTCACCAGAGAAAGCTGATGAAGTCTGTGATGCTGTATATAAGTTTATGCTGGAACGTTTAAAAGGTTATTTTTCTGATCAGTCTATTAGTATTGATGTGTTTGATGCAGTGCTGGCATTAACTCCGGCACAACCCTTTGATTTCTCACGTCGTATTGCAGCAGTGGCTCAGTTTAAGCAATCTGATGCGGCAGAATCATTAGCAGCAGCCAATAAGCGTATTAGTAATATTCTTAAGAAACAAAAGGGTCAATTAGCAGATCAGGTGAATAGTGATTTACTGCAGGAGACAGCAGAAAAGCATCTTGCAGAACAATTAACTAAGGTTTCTGAGCGGGTTGCTCCTTTGTTAGCAGAGGCACAATATACTCAGGTATTAACTGAATTATCTGAATTAAAAGAAATCGTCGATAAGTTTTTTGATGATGTGATGGTGATGGTAGAAGATGAAGACTTAAAAAATAATCGCATTGCTTTATTAAATCAATTACGAGGACAATTTATGCAGGTTGCAGATTTGTCTTTATTGCAATGACAAAAGAATAGTATTTAAAAAACAAAGATAAAAAATGATAGATTATATTCGTGCAACTTTATTTTTAGCTTTTATGTGGCTGAGTATTCCTTTTGCTACGGCTCTTTTTTTATTGCTTTATCCGATACCTTATCAATATCGCTCTAAAATAATTGCTGTGTGGTCAAAGGTTTGTTTATCAGTATTGACTTTTTTCTGTGGTTTAAAATTTGAAATCAGTGGCCTGGAAAACATCCCGCAGAAGCCCTGTATTATTTTTTGTAAGCATCAATCCACCTGGGAAACTATGGCCTTACAATTGTATTTTACACCGCAGGTCTGGATATTAAAAAAAGAGTTATTGTGGGTGCCGTTTTTTGGTTGGACTCTAGCCTCTATGAAGTCTATAGCCATTGATAGAAGTAGCGGCAAAAAAGCCTTGAAGCAGATTGTGGAGCAGGGCAAGCAAAGATTAGATGAAGGAACCTGGGTAGTAATCTTTCCTGAAGGCACCAGGACTTTGCCGGGTAAGAAACCTAATTACAAAATTGGTGGTGCGATGCTGGCTAAGCAGTCAGGCTATGATGTCCTGCCTATTGCACATAATGCGGGTGAGTTCTGGCCTAAGGGACAATACATTAAAAAAGCGGGTACCATAAAAATGGTGATTGGTCCGGTGATTAAAAGTAGTGAATTAAAAACTAAAGAGATTAATCAGCAGGCTGAAGAATGGATTGAATCAACATTGAGTGAAATTTATGAAAAACAATATTGAGACTTTTTTGGAAAAGCTTGCTAATAGTCCGGAAAATATAGAATTTAATGATACGGTGAGTATTATTGAGGAGTATTATGATTTTACGGAAACAGCTTTTAGCAATGGTGATATTAATAATGTGGCAGGAGAAAACTCCGGCTCTTGCAAATTATTAGCCTTTGCACAGGAGCAAAACTTAACTCAAGAGCAGACTTTAGCCTGTTTTGGCAGTTATTATCGGGATGACGTGCTGAAAAATCCTCAGGATAATAATCATCAGAATATTCGTCAATTCATAAAAAATGGTTTTTCAAGTCTCTCTTTTGAAGAAAAGCCCTTAAAATCAAGATAAAAAAGCAATTAAATGCTGTTTTTATGAAAAAATCACATAAATTCCTTTGTATTTCAATAAAAAGTACGCTATAGTTCTCCAAGCCTGCATTGGCTAAAGTTGTTTTTTTTAGAATACCCTTCATTGTATCTGCGATGCGTTGTGAATAGTGTCTCTGAATTATCTCCTATATGTCATATGCATCACATTAATTTTTGTAATTTATAGTAAGTTTGAGGATTTTATACAATGAGTACTGGTACAGTTAAATGGTTTAACGAATCTAAAGGATATGGCTTTATTAGCCCAACTGATGGCGGAGAAGATGTATTCGTACATTTCCGTGCAATCGTTGGTGAAGGTTTCAAAACCCTTGCAGAAGGTCAAACCGTAAGCTATGACGTAGAAAAAGGACCTAAAGGTCTTCAGGCTGTTCAAGTACAGCCACAGTAAGTTTTTAGCTTTCTGAGAAAAAAGCCCTGCTAGTCAGGGCTTTTTTTTTGCTTTATTATATAGTTTTCCATTGCTCAAGTGTTATCCATGTTAGACATCACTTCGGCAATACCCTGAATAGTAATTTGCCCCTTATATTCGCCATCATCAACTACAAAAATATAATGATTATTATTCTTTTCCATCATTGCCAAAGCTTTAATCAAAGGCTCTTTTGAAGAGATGGTTTCATTCAGTTTGAGTACATAGGGCTCAATTGGATTACCAACAATTTCTCTGGCCTTCTCTTCTGCATTTTTAATACAGGACATTTGGTTGCCCAGTAAGTGAGCCAGTTCTACCATGTGTTCTGGCAGGCAGGAGAATTTCATAATGTTTTTCAGGCTAATCTTTCCGCTTAACACATTTTTATCATTATAAAAAGGCAGAGATTGTACATGTTTTTTTCCACATTCTGCGAATACTTCACGCACGAACATCCCAGGTCGAATAATAATCGTTGGAGTTAGTACTCCCTGTATATCCATTGTCATTTATAGATACCTCAAATAAACATAGATGCTGGCAATAAAAACACTGACAAGCATGAGTGGGAAGGCAATCAGCATAAATTGCAGAAAATGAATTCGATAACCGGCACGTTCTGCAAATCCTGCAACAATGAGGTTGGCACTGGCACCGACCAGGGAACCATTGCCTCCCAGACAGGCACCCAAAGCCAAAGACCACCATAGAGGCATCAAGCCTTCTGCACCACCAAAGGTGGGTGCCATGGATTTGATAATTGGGATCATGGTGGCAACAAAGGGGATGTTATCAACAATGGCTGAGAAAACCGCTGAAGCCCATAGAATAGCCATGGCTGTTAGGGTTAGATCGCCTCCGGTTAATGATATTGCATGCTGCGCCATGATGTCTAAAAGTCCGGCATGCTCTATGCCGTGAACGATAATAAAGAGTCCGACAAAAAAGAAGATGGTAATCCATTCAACCTCAGCAAAACTTTTATGCACAGTCTCGCTTTGTTCTTCAGCACTATCATGCATGGTACTGAGTAATAATAATAATGCTGCACCCATCATGGCGATGGTGGCAGGTTCAAGCCCCAGCTGGTGGGCGAAAAGGAAGCTGATAATGACCAGTGACATCACCAGTAATGATATTTTGAGTAATGGGACATCCGTGATGGCATCTTTTTCTTTGAATTGCATAATGCGTTCGCGTGCCTCATCAGTGGCATGCATATGACGTCCCCAAATAAGGTATATAATAAATAATATTACGGGGAATATGATCAGTGTAATGGGAGCCAGGTTGACTAAAAAATCATTAAAGGACAAATTGACGGCGGAACCAATCATGATATTTGGGGGGTCACCGATGAGTGTAGCTGTACCGCCTATGTTTGAAGCAAAAATCTCAGCAAATAAAAAGGGATAGGGGTGGACTTTTAGTTCTTCAGTGATCAATAAGGTGACGGGTGCTATGAGTAAAACGGTGGTGACATTATCCAATAAGGCAGAAAAGACTGCTGTTACAATGGATAGCATTAACAATATACCCCAGGGGCGAGCCTCTACTTTTTTAGCTGCCCAGACAGCGACAAACTGGAAAACTCCGCTGCGACGGGAAATGGCGATAATGACCATCATTCCCGTTAATAGACCCAGAGTATTAAAATCAACGCCGTTTATGGCGGTCTGCTGATTAAGAACGCCCAGGCTGATCATCAGGCCAGCACCCAATAATGCAACAATTGAGCGATTAATCCTTTCAGTGACTATGACTGCATAGGTAATGACAAATACGATGCTAGATACCCATAAAGGATCCCAGCCAAAAATTATAGTCGATGCATGATTATCCATTTCCCCTTCCCTTTGAATAGCCTACAGGTTATTTATCTTTATTATGACAGGGCTCGATTTTCTTTTCCCCCACAAGGTTGACCGTGAGCTTGGTCAGTACATCCCAGTTGGACACCATGCCGGCGAGTTTTTTCTTTTTCCCCTCAATAACGACGACGGGCAGGCTGGTCGGGCTCTCAAATAATAATTGTAATAGCTCCGGTAAGTTTGTATCCGGGGAGCAGAAGCGCAGTTTATTATTTTTTTCCAATAAATCTGAAACGGGTTTTTTGCCGAGTTTGTGCAGTCGATTCAGTAGTTGATCCGTACTATCAGACATAAAATTAATATGCATGAGTAGGCTGTTTTCATCCAGCTTTGCTGCTCTGGGCAGCAGTTCACGTGATAAGCGACGCAGGCTGAATAAGCCAAGAAATGTTTCTTCGTTATCGAGAACAGGCAGGTTATGTACAGAATGTTTACACATGAGCTGCAGAGCCGTCATGATGCTATCATCTGGTTTGAGAGTGATGACATCAGTGCTCATTATCGTAGTGGCGGTCATATTTTACTACCTCATCTGATTTTACAACTCAAGTTTTGGCTGGAAGTTTAAATGTTTAAGTATCAATATCCAGATTGCTTTTATCAGTATAGACGGGTATTTATATTATGCAAATTTTACCAGAATTTATATTGTTCAATTAAATCATTAATCTGTTTACTGATTTTGTGCTCAGGTAAAATGCTGATAAAGATAAAAACAACAGCAACGACGATGGCTAGAAGCTTCAAAAAAGGCAGTAATAGAAATATCACAACGAGAATGCCAATACCAATATAAAAGTATTTGGGTTCCTTAATTTGTTTAAATAGTTCCATTATTTTATCGCCAAATTCTTTCATTAACATATTCCCTGATTATGGTGTTAATTCAAACCATTCATTCAGTACACCTTTGGCCTCATCAACCCCGGTTTTCTTTAAAGAGGAAAAAAGCTGTGCTGTGGTACCGGCATAGTCAGTTTTTAAAAGTTTTTGTACTTTAAATAGGGTGTTTTTTGCTGCGCCGCGTTTAAGCTTATCAGCCTTAGTGAGTAAAATATGAGTAGACATATGGGACTGGCGACACCATTCCAGCATTTGTGTATCATATTCGGTAAATGGTCTACGCACATCCATTATTATGATAACCCCCTTTAGAGAGCTGCGTTCCACCAGGTAACGCTGCAGTAAATTTTGCCAATGATGTTTTACCTGCAGCGGCACTTTAGCATAACCGTAGCCGGGTAAATCAACTAGATGATGCTGAGGATCAATGGAAAAATAATTGATCATTTGGGTACGACCCGGTGTTTTTGAAGTGCGGCATAGGCTCTTTATATTAGTAATGGTGTTGATTGCACTGGATTTTCCAGCATTGGAACGCCCGGCAAAAGCTACCTCAATAGCATCATCAGAGGGTAATTGTGCTAACTTATTCACACTAAGTAAGAATCTGGCCTGGTTATAGATATTTGAGCCAGAATGACTTGTAGACTGGGATTTATTAGCTTGTATATTATTGGATTCAGACATATTCAGTTGTGATTCAGTTTAATTTTGTTACTTTATATGAGACCGATTATTGATATAAGTCGGTTTTAATTAAGATATTTTGGTATTTTAGCACTTTATTATAAACAAATGTTGGTCAAGTGAGATTGTTTTGTGTAAAATAAGCCAAAATTTTTTCCCATATTAGAAGATTTAATATAAACATTCAGGAATAATTCAATGAAAAATTCAATTAAACTATTAGCAGCTTCAGCATTGTTAATTGCTTCTACAGCCTCTTTTGCAGATGGCAGAGCTTTATATAAGACAGCTTGTTTTGCTTGTCATGATGTTGGTGTTGCCGGTGCTCCAAAATTTGCTGATAAAAAATTATGGGCTCCAAGAATAGCGACTGGTATTGATGCGATGGTTAAAACAGTGATTATCGGTAAGGGTGCAATGCCACCAAATGGCGGTACTCAACTAACCGAAGCTCAAATTCGTGAAGTTGTTGTCTATATGGCTGATTCGGCTAAATAGTTTTAGCTGAGACATTTTTAATAATAAATTTATAAAACCTCAAGATTTAGGTAAAACCATGAAAAAAATTGTGATTGCTGTTGCTCTGGCAGCAGGTTTAACTGGAATGGTGCATGCGGCGGGTGATGCGGATGCAGGTAAGGCCAAAGCTGCAACTTGTGTTGCTTGTCACGGACCAGATGGCAACTCGATTGCTCCTAATTTTCCGAATCTTGCCGGGCAAAGTGAAGCTTTTCTCTATAAGCAGTTGAAAGATTTTAAAGCGGGCAAACGTAAGGATGCCATGATGGATGCTATGATTATGCCTCTTGATGATCAGGCTATGCAGGATATATCTGCTTTTTTTGCTAGTCAAAAGTTAAAGCCGGGTCAGGCAGATCCTGCATTAGTTGATGCAGGTAAGGCTATCTACAAGGGTGGTATTGCTGAGATTGGTGTACCAGCCTGTATGGCTTGTCATGGTCCAGCTGGAAATGGAAATCCTGGTTCAGGCTATCCTCAACTGTCCAGTCAGAAGTCAATGTATACTGAAAAACAGTTAAAAGACTTTAGAACGGCAGCACAAAATCCTGCTGATGAAACTTTAGGTCGTACTAATGATCCCAGTAAGATGATGCGTAATGCAGTTAAACGTATGAGCGACCCGGAAATTAAAGCAGTTGCACAGTATATTCAAGGTTTACAACCTTAATATAAAATATCAGCTTCTAATTTTTTCAAAAAGGGGTGGTCTTTTGACCACCCCTTTTTATTTGTTAATAGCCCTTTGCATTTAAGTATGAATATGGAAAATAATAATATAAGTAGTCAGCAGTCTTCTGAACAAATTGAACGCAAACGTTCAAATAAAAAGGAGCATGGTACTTTCAAGGTTATTATGAGCTTTCTTGGCTCGATGGAACTAGCGATTACTTTATTTGTAATGGTGGGTATTGCATCTATTATCGGTACAATCTTACAGCAGAATCAGGCTTATAATAGCTATATTATAAAGTTTGGTCCATTCTGGTTTGAAGTATTTCGCTCTCTGGAGCTCTATGATATTTATAGTTCCTGGTGGTTTGTTGTGCTACTTGGTTTTCTTCTTGTTTCTACCAGTGCCTGTATCTACCATTATGTTCCTGTTGTGGTACGCGAATGGCGTCGTTTTCGTTTAAGTGTTACAGCTAAATCTCTTAAGTTGATGCACTCATCGGGCAGTTGGACGGCACAATCCAATGTTGAAGATACTTTGAAGTTCGTGCAGGAAAAGCTTAAAAATGGTGGCTATGATACACGTTATAAGAATGAACAGGGTATCATTACTATAGCAGCCAAAAAAGGTTCCATTAATCGCCTGGGTTATTTATTTACTCATGGTGCCATTATTGTCATTTGCCTGAGTGCTCTTTATGACGGTAATTTTAATTTAAAACTGCGTGAGGTCGCCGGTCAACTTAAACCTGAAACCCGTGATCTATTTGCTTCTCAGGTCCCTGATATCAGCCGCCTAAAAGCAGATGAAAACCATGCCTTTCGTGGCAATGCAAATATACCGGAGGGTTCAACTACGGGTCTGGTGTTTCTACAAATGCGTAATGGCTTTCTTGTTCAGGAACTTCCTTTCACTATTACTTTAAATGATTTTCGTATAGAACATTATGACTCTGGTATGCCTAAGTCATTTGAAAGTGATATTGTCATTGAGGATAAGGAAAGTGGAGAAAAGATTGCCAAAACCATTGAAGTCAACCATCCTCTGATTTATAAGGATTTTGCTATTTATCAATCCTCATTTGATGATGGCGGCTCTATTATGGACTTACAAGCCTGGTCTCTGGATGCACAGGAACAACAGGTGATGTCGATTAAGCAGGTAGTGGGTGAGAAAAAAGTACTGCCTACTTCCAGAGGTGAGTTTAAACTGGAGTTAAGTGAATTTAAAGTCTTTAATATCCAGCCCAATCCTGATGCAGAAGCTAATTCCGGAAAAAGCGCTAGAAAATTTAAGAACATGGGGCCTAGTTTAACTTTCCGCTTACGTGATAGTTCGGGGCAGGCCGTTGAATTTATTAACTATATGAGCCCCAAAGAACAGGAAGGTCGTTATTTCTTTCTCAGTGGTTTACGCAAGAATGTTGCTGACCCATTTCAGTACCTTTTTATACCAGCAGATGATCAAATGAGTATGAAGCGCTTTTTTGAGGTGCGTGCTTTATTAAATAATCAACAGGAAATGCTGCGTATTGCTGAAAAAACTGCAGCATTGTCTCTGCAGAGCGATGCAGAAGTCGATCAGGAGTCAATTAATCGAATTGCTATTGTGATGCAGCGCCTGGCTGATTTATTTAACCGTGGTGGATTTGATCAAGTTCTGGAGGATATAAATGCAAAAGTACCGGAAGATAAAAGAGATTCAGTCACAGAATCTTATTTTAAAGTTTTACAAACAATACTAGGAACAGTCTATTTAGAAGTTCTACAAAAAGAAGGTATTGATATCAGTAAAAATATAACTCCGGCTCAGGAACTATTTTATGATGATATGTTCAACACGATGGGCGTACTGGCTAATTATAGTTCTCCGGTATATATACAAATTAAATCATTTGAGCACAAGGAAGCATCAGGCTTTCAAATTACTAAAGCACCGGGTAAAGACCTCGTTTATTTGGGGTGTATTTTACTATGCATAGGTATTATACTCATGTTTTATGTGGCTCATAAGCGTATTTGGGTCATTATTGAACCCTATAGCATAGCTTCAGAGCAAGATGGTGTGAGACTTATCGCCGCTGGTTCGGGTGATCGTCACCAAAAAGAGTTTGCTAAAGAATTTCAGGCACTATCACAATTATTAGATCAATATACTGCTAAGAAGCAGCAGGTATAGATGAAGAGCCTTCAGCCAAACATGACAAGGCCACCATCATTTTTAGTAACATTAAATTTCTACAAAATGATGGTGGATAAATTTTTGTTACTTAGAAGTGCCCACAGCCAAAAAAATTGGCACGAATTATTTTAAGTAACATAAAAT
>JADFVK010000265.1 GCA_015222495.1 Pseudomonadota bacterium | reverse complement strand
GTAGGCTCACCTGGTGGCTCTTTAACAACAGCAACAGCACACTTTTTTCCATCAACAACTTTCTGAGCATCACTAACATTAGTCGTTAGAAATAGGTCTACCTCAAACGCATCTAAATAATCAATAACAGGTTCCCCACCGGTAAAAGCATGACGCGTAATATCAATCCCTCTTTCTCTTATATTTTGTAGTACACAAAGTCCTGTTTCAGGGCTATTACGTGACAAGACGACCACATCTATCAATGGTGATTCATCTAAAGGTTGATATTTATTTAAATTTAATAATGCTGCGACTAAAGGCATGCCCGTACCATCATTCAATACATCATCCTCATGTTCAAGCATGTAATTACGGTACTCTTCTATTGCTGTTTCTTCATCCTCATTAAACTTGGCACGAAAAACTTTATCGGCCTCACTTAATTCAAACAGTGCTGTTGCAGTTATACCAATAACCAAGGTATCTGATAGCTCTACTGGCATGTCATCGTCCTACTCTTCATATTGCTTTAAATTATTTTTCAAACTTTCGTATACCCGTAATTTTAAAGATTCAGGCTTTAGTACTTCAATATTTTCTCCGTACTTCAAAATATCTTGAATTAATTCACGATCATCGCTAAATGGAAAAGATAGAAGATAATAATTATCCTTATCAAATGAACTCGTTTGATTAGGATGCCATTGTTCAGTTGAAACCCAACGAGCCGTATGAGGTGTAAAACGTAGTTCTACCGTTTGAGTATCTGAACCAGTAAATATTCCGTAGCCATTGCCTAATTCATCATCAAGAACTTCGTCAGATATATTTTTTGCTTTGTCTTCCAGTACAATAGATTTTCTAATTGATTCCATAGCAAACGTGCGTAACCCATTTCGTAAGTGACACCAAACATCTAAATACCAATTGTCACGATAATGTACTAATCGTTGTGGTGAAACTTCTCGTAGAGTTTCACTATCATTTTCACGACTGTAATATGATATCTGTAACCGTTGCCTTTCAAGAACTGCTGATGAGATCATTTCAAAATATGAATGATCAATTGGGCGGTTCGCCATACTTAATATTCGGATTCTTTTATTAATCTCACTAACTGAATGGTCGCTAATTTCAAGTAAATTAGTTATGCGTTCCATCAAAGGTTTAATGTGATCATCTAGCATGCCCTCATGCAGGTTAGACAATAAATGCTGCATAGTTAAAAGAGCATGAATTTCACTTTCATTCATCCAAAGACCAGGCAATTGAAAATCAGCATCCTTCTCATATCGATAGCCTTTTAACTCACGATCATATTCAATGGGGGCATGCATACGATCACGAAGATATTCTAGATCACGCTTAAAAGTGGCAGGTGATACTTCTAACTCTTCAAGGAATTTTTCCCGAGAAACGGCATAACGAGAATTTCGTAATAATGAATCTATTTTGAAAAAACGCTCCATTTTATCCATGGGTAATTGGTTATCCTTATTTAAACAATGGAAAAAATAAGTGACTGGGGGAAGACATTTATTACTTATATAATATGCAGAATCCACAATACATACACCCTATTTCGTTATCTATTAGCCCATAACTGGTTATTTTTTATACAGTTAATTAGCTAGAGTCAAAATTCTAATAATATGTAAGTATCTAACAGATAATGGCTCATAGGATGAGCCTGTAGATGTATTAAGCTATTTCTCCATCCTCCCACTGTAAAACAGCCTCATGAATGCACTGCTTTGAAGTAAGTGTTGAATAATCAACTCGCCCTACTTTATCCGACACAACAGTAACGTAATAAGCGACTAAAATATCTGAATCATAAAAAGCATCGTACTCATCAATTTTTACCGCTTCACCAGGTAGGACATCTCTATAACTCAGTTCTTTGCTCGCAGAAGAGCTAACTTCATCATCGATAGTCTGCATTCCTGATGTTGAATAAATCACTTGGTTTAATATTTCATCCGATGAATTAATAAAATAAATATTCGTTATCAAATTACTCTCATTTTCTCCTGCTGCCAGCCAAAATGTAGCTTTACGGTCACCACCTTTACGTGGCGGTAATGGAGTAATCGGATCATACTTACTTGATCTATCGTTAAAAGGAACATATTCAAATTCGTTCATCACTCTTTTTTGTTCAAACATAGTATTCTCCTAATTAGTTAAAAGTTTAGTAATATC
>JADFVK010000264.1 GCA_015222495.1 Pseudomonadota bacterium | reverse complement strand
TATTCACTTAATTCTTGATGGTGCTGGTTATCATAAAGCTCAGGTATTAATAGATAGAGCGCAAGAACTGGATATCAAGCTTTATTATTTGCCACCCTACAGCCCTAATTTAAACCCAATAGAGCGGCTATGGAAAGTCATTGGATACTCGAATTAATGATAATTTTCAGACGTTTGATCCTGCACTTTCAAGTTGATTGGGTATATCTATTTTCTTAAATTAATAATTTAGGAAGTATTTATCAACCAAAGATGATTAAACACTGTTTGGCGTGTATTGTTGTATTTACACGCAATATCGTGTATTATCTTATCTACACGTACAAGCGTGTATTCTAATCTAAAAGGGTTCATTATGCTTATCCATTCAACTACGGATCTGGCGCAGTTTTATCGAGATCAACGCAAGCAACACCGTATATCACAAGCAGCAATTGCTCAAGAAATTGTGATTCGTCAGGACACCATCTCCAAATTTGAACTAAAACCGGACAATGTTCGCCTGGATACTGTATTTCGTCTTCTTGCAGCACTGGATATTGAAATGCATCTCATCCCTAAAGGACAATTAATCTCAACAGATAAGCCTGAAAAATCCTGGTCTGAACAGTGGTAAGTAAGAGTAAAATTCTGACCATTTGGATGAATGGTTTTCATATTGGAAATCTGACAAAAAGTACTTCCGGAGCACTGGCCTTTACTTATACTCTTAATTGGCTTGAAACACCTGGGGCTCGGCCTGTGTCACTATCATTACCTCTTCAGCACCAAGGCTATCGTGATGAACGAGTTTATAATTACTTTGATAATTTGCTGCCAGATAATAAACAGATCCGTGATCGCATCCAGGCTCGTTTTCAGGTATCAACTTCACATCCATTTGACCTACTGGCCGCCATTGGTATGGACTGTGTAGGAGCAGTGCAAATTGTACCCGATGACGAAATACCTCAAGATATACATCAGATCAAAGGGAAACGGTTAAGTGATCCTCAGATTGCACAATTGTTCAACAATTATCGTACAGCTCCTCTTGGTATGGATGAGGAACTTGTAGAGGATTTTCGAATCTCCATAGCGGGTGCTCAGGAAAAGACAGCCCTGCTTTGGAAAGATAATAACTGGCATCGTCCATTGGGCACCACTCCAACCACCCATATATTCAAACTGCCCATAGGTATGATAAATGATACTGGCATGGATCTTAGTGACAGCTGTGAAAATGAGTGGCTCTGCCTGAAAATATCAGAAGCTTTTGGGCTGCCAGTCTGTAGTACAGAAATAAAGACTTTTGATGAGACAAAGGTACTCGTGGTGGAACGTTTCGATCGTCGTCATAGTGGTGATTGGATCATACGTCTGCCACAGGAAGATATGTGCCAGGCTTTAGGTGTTTCACCCAATAAAAAGTATGAAAATGATGGTGGTCCAGGGATCAAGGCTATTATGCGATTGTTGCATCAATCAAGAGAATCAAAATCTGACAGAATACTTTTTTTTAAAAGCCAGGTGTTGTTCTGGTTATTGGCCGCCATTGATGGACATGCAAAAAACTTCAGTATTTTTATTGAACCCGAAGGTCGTTTTCGGATGACTC
Source organism: Pseudomonadota bacterium (assembly GCA_015222495.1). Lineage (GTDB taxonomy): Bacteria > Pseudomonadota > Gammaproteobacteria > GRL18 > GRL18 > GRL18. The sequence goes on along the minus strand of JADFVK010000264.1, from coordinate 1,223 downwards.
CACTTTACGATATTATGTCGGCTCACCCCTTATTAGCAAAGAAGCAGTTACAGGCTAAAAAAATAAAAATGGCTATGGCATTCAGTGGTAAAAATCGTCATTACCACTGGGACAATATCCAGGTAAGACATTTTATCAGCACAGCCAAACAATCCGGATTTAATGAAAAAACAGCCTATGCCATACTTGTTGAAATGATGGATGTTGTTGATGATGTTATTGCTTATATTGAGGCACAACTACCGGCAGACTTCCCGGATGCTATTGCTACTCCAATTCTAGGCGGTATACGAAAGCAGCGTGATCGCTTTGTAAGAAACTATCAGATACAACTATGAACGGTGAGTTCATCAATATGGTGGGTATTTGTGGATAATCAAGATAAATTCTGTGCTCAGAATGTTTTATTAAAATTTAGGCCAAAGCTTGTATAACGTATTGATTTATAATAGCCAAAAATGATGATTTTAGGCCCGGCGTTTTTCAAGCTAGTTGTCGTTTTTTTATTTTTATGCAGCTAGATTTCAGAAAAAACAAAACAAAGTCAGAAAATATTTTCAAAACACATACGTGTTCTGTTTTTGTATGATTTATCAAACCCTATTGATTTGAATAATTATTTTGACAATGAGATATTTTTGATCTTTTGAAGTAATTATTTTATATAATCATTTCATTTTATGATACGATTAACTTGTGTATTCATTTCATTATCCACTAAATATCTGATAGGTGAAAATTTTGGCTTCACAATTAAACATTCAATGGATATGGCAAGATAATAACTGGCCAGATTTCCAATACGATGCTCAAGCAGTTATGCCTGTTTTGGAACAAACTGTACGAAGCGTTTCGCCTTTGTGTATCTTGGCAAAAAATCTATCTCAGGATAAACAATTGCAACTGGAATCAGAAATTTTACTGGATGAGGCTTTGGCTAGTGCCAAAATAGAAGGTGAGATTTTAAACCGTGATTCAGTGCGTTCCAGTATTGCCAATAAACTGGGGTTGGGCAAGGAAAAAGGAATAGGCAAAAATAATCAGCAAAAACGAGCATCGAAATCTGATGAAGCTTATCTTGATATCCTACTTGAATCCATAAGAAGCATAGAAACTCCGTTAACAGAAAAGGAGCTTTTAAAATGGCATAGTATGATGTTCATTGATCACCCTGTTTTATATGACATGATCATTGGTGATTATAGAAATGAAAGTATGTCAGT
>JADFVK010000052.1 GCA_015222495.1 Pseudomonadota bacterium | reverse complement strand
AGCTTCTGCTTAATGATTTAATTAAAATTAAGTAGAGCTTCCTTTCATCAGGAAGAAAAGGGCGAGATTATTATAATCTCGCCTTTTTTTTGCCTTGTCTTAATCTATTAGTAGAAAATATATGATGTGGAATAATAATATACTGTAAAATTTTTAATGACTATGACTTTTAAATGCCTCATGCATATAAATTTGATAGAATACCCTCATGAATTTATCTGAATTTAATTTTGACTTACCTGAAGAGCTTATTGCTCAATATCCACTAGCACAAAGAAGTAAAAGCCGCTTGCTTTGTCTCAATGGAGAAGATGGTTCTTTAAGTGATCGTAATTTTACAGACTTGCCAAACTTATTAAACTCAGGAGACCTTCTGGTTTTTAATAATACCCAGGTGATACCTGCTCGTTTATTTGGTCATAAAAGTACCGGTGGCAAACTCGAAGTTTTAGTGGAGAGAGTATTAAGTGATGACTCTTTTCTTGCTCAGATCCGTGCTAGTAAGTCACCTAAAGTCGGTACAATGTTAACCCTGGGTACTGATAAGGGGATTGGTTTTCAGGTAGTTATGCATGAACGGCAGGGTGACTTATTTCACTTAAAGCTTATACAAAGTGATAAAACTGGTTCAGAAAAGAATACAGTATTTAATTTATTAGAGTGTTTTGGTCATATCCCTTTACCACCCTACGTGGAACGAGCAGATGATGAAAGTGATTTAGAACGCTATCAGACTGTTTATGCAAAAGAAAAAGGAGCGGTTGCAGCTCCTACAGCAGGCTTACACTTTGATGAAGCACTTTTAGATGTGATACAGAAAAAAGGTGTTGAGCTGGCCTGGGTAACTTTACATGTGGGGGCGGGCACTTTTCAGCCGGTTAGGGTTGATAATATTCTCGAACATGAAATGCATTCGGAATATGTGGATGTATCTGTGGAAACCGTAGAGAAAATTAAGCAAACCCATGCTCGTGGTAATCGTATTATTGCAGTTGGTACTACCGCGATGAGAAGTTTGGAAAGTGCTGCAACTTTTGGTGAAAATCCCGGGGTGATTGAAGAATATCATGCTGATACGGATATTTTTATTTATCCTGGATATCAATTTAAAACGGTTGATGCCATGGTCACAAACTTCCATTTACCAGAGAGTACATTAATTATGTTGATCAGTGCATTTGCAGGTTTAGAAAATGTTAAACATGCTTATCAGCATGCTATTGATAATAAATATCGCTTTTTTAGTTATGGTGATGCAATGTTCATCTCACCATTAACCTGATACTTGAACTTAAGAAAATTATTATGAAATTTGATTTATTAAATACCGATGGTGTTGTACGTCGAGGGATGATGAGTTTTCCTCGTGGCACGATTCAGACACCTGCCTTTATGCCTGTGGGCACAGTTGCCACAGTAAAATCTCTGACACCGGAAGAGGTGAAATCTGTTGGCGCTGAGATCATCCTGGGTAATACCTTTCATCTGATGTTAAGACCCGGAATGGAAGTGATAGAAGCACATCAGGGATTACATAATTTCATGCATTGGGATAAGCCAATTTTAACGGACTCAGGTGGTTTTCAGGTTTTTAGTCTGGGTGAATTACGTAAAATCACAGAAAAGGGTGTGACTTTCTCTTCTCCCATTGATGGGCGTAAGGTATTTATGGGGCCGGAAGAGTCTATGCAGGTGCAGCGTACTCTTGGTTCAGATATTGTGATGATTTTTGATGAGTGTACACCATATCCTGCCACTTATGAGGAAGCTCAAAGCTCTATGGAACTTTCTCTACGGTGGGCAGAGCGTTCCAGAAAGTCTTTTGATCAACTTTCTACAGGTGAAGAAGATAGCAGTGCCTTATTTGGAATTATACAGGGAGGCATGTATCCTGATTTGCGGGATGTTTCTTTGCAAGGTCTCAATGATATTGGTTTTGATGGCTATGCGATTGGCGGCCTGTCAGTTGGTGAACCAAAGGATGAGATGATTAAAATTCTCAATCATACTACCGCTAAAATGCCTGAAGATAAGCCGCGTTATCTGATGGGAGTCGGTCGTCCTGAAGATATTGTTGAGGCGGTAAAACGTGGTATTGACATGTTTGATTGTGTGATGCCTACCCGAAATGCTCGTAATGGACACTTATTTACCCATCAGGGTGTGGTAAAAATTCGTAATCAGAAGCATCAATTTGATACCCGCCCACTGGATGATAACTGCACTTGTTATACTTGTCAGAATTATTCACGTTCTTACTTACGTCATCTTGATAAAACCAATGAAATGTTAGGGCCAAGACTCAATACGCTGCATAATTTACATTATTATCAGGAATTGATGCAAGGCATTAGAACGTCCATCGAAAATCATCAATTTGAGGCTTTTGTGGAAGAATTTTATGATAAAAGAAACTAACTATCACAAGCCCCTTGAAATTGTGGCATAATAGCGCCACTTTTATTACGGGTAAATTATATAGTTATGATTAGGTTTACTTTAAATATAAACAAAATACTGAACAAAAAAGGATAATGAATGAGTTTTTTTATTGAAGATGCACTTGCTGAGGGTGGGGTTGCAGCAGCTGCTCCGGATATTATTTCACAATTAATGGTGTTTGGGGGTATTTTTCTAATTTTTTATTTGTTGTTCATTCGTCCGCAAAATAAAAAAATGAAAGAGCATAAGGCAATGATTGATACTCTGGCCAAGGGTGATGAAGTAGTCACTAATGGCGGAGTTTTAGGTAAGGTTGTGGCCTTGCATGATGGTTTCGTGACCATTGAAGTTTCTACAGACATGACTTTGAATGTACAGCGTTCAGCTGTTGCCACTATTCAACCTAAGGGTACAATCAAAGGGATTAAAAAGTAAACATGCTTAATCATTACCCACTGTGGAAATATATTCTGATTCTGTTCATTATTGCGGTGAGTGCATTTTATGCCTTGCCTAATATTTATGGTGAAGATCCTGCACTACAAATTGCGGCTTCAGCACGGAATGTAAATATCGATGAACAAACTTTAAATAGAATGGCTAAAACCTTTGAAAAAGAAGGTGTGCATTATCGTAATGCAAAGTTATCAGAAACTGGTTTGTTTTTTCGTTTTGAAAATGAAGCGATACAGCTTAAGGCTAAAAACATAGCAGAAAAAGAATTAGGTAATGATTATGCCGTGGCATTAAATCTGGCACCGGCCACACCTAAATGGCTAAGAGATATGGGCGCAGACCCCATGTATTTAGGTCTGGATTTACGTGGTGGTGTTTATTTCTTAATGCAAGTAGATATGGAAGCGGCTATTACAAAATCAGTGAATACGTTTGTTAGTGATTCACGTACTATTTTACGTAAGGCAAAAATTCGCTATCTGGGTAGTAAGAAAGATAAAAATAATGTGGTTATTCGTTTTAAAACTGAAGAACTGCGTGAACAGGGCTTAACTATCCTTAATAAAGAAATGCGAGAAGTCAGCTTCAAAGAAAAAGAAGATGGTAAAAGTTTTATGCTTTATGGTCATATTAGTGAAGCAACCATTAAAGAGTTAAAAATGTTTGCCCTAAAGCAAAATATATCGACTTTAAGAAAACGTATTGATGAAAAGTTTCATGGCTTAGTTGAACCAATCATTCAGCAGCAGGGTGAAGATAGAATTGTGATTCAATTACCCGGTATTCAAGATACTGCTGGAGCAAAGGATATTTTAGGTGCTACAGCAACCTTAGAATATAGAGCCGTTGATGAAGAACATACTGTTGAACAGGCACTTAGTGGTCGGGTTCCAGCCGGTTCAAGAATTTATTATACCCGGGAAAGACACGAGGGGAGTCGTATTATTCCTTCTGTACCGGTATTGTTAAAAAAACGCGTTATCACCACGGGTGAGCATGTGACTAATGCACAGGCAGGTATTGATCCTGATACCGGTGGTGCAAAAGTAAATGTGTCCCTGGATGGCTATGGTGGTAAGCGTATGGGTGCATTTACCAAGGGTAATGTTGGCCAACGTATGGCAGTGGTATACCTGGAAACTAAGCAGGAAACTGTATTGGATAAAAAAGGTAATATTGTTAGAGATGAAAAAGGTAATCCGGTATTAAAACGTCATACCGTGGAAGAAGTGATCAGTAATGCTGTGATTCGTGGACATTTCTCTAATCGCTTTGAAACCACCGGCCTGGATAGTGTACAGGAAGCCAATGATTT
>JADFVK010000263.1 GCA_015222495.1 Pseudomonadota bacterium | reverse complement strand
TTTCTATCATTTGAAGCCAATAGTTGTTCTATTAAATGAAAATGATAGGGAAATCTGGCCAAAATCAGCTTTTCCGCAGTAGGCTTTCTATTCTCGGACAGGCTCCTAATGTTCACTCAAGCCTTCCTGATAGGAAATAAGAGTGGAAATAAAGGTGGGCTTGTCTGTTTCTTCCTGAATAATTTTAACGGGGAGGTAGTTTAATTCAGGTACACACCAGAGGGTAATTGTTTTATCTTTGTGATAACGCTGATGCTTAATTTTTAAAGCTTTAAAGCTACCTATAGAGGTAAAAACACGTTCTTCAGTGAGTATTTCAAACTGATACTCTTTGATTTTACCCCCATCAGCTACTTTAAAGCTAAATTCTTTGTCGGTTTTATGAGCCAGTTTAAGCATCAGGGCAAGTTGGTAAGAGAGTTTGTCAACGGTTTTGTCAGGTATGTGCATAGTCCAGTGACTATTTTTGTGGATATGTCGATTGATGACCTGTTTATTATCCCAGTCAAAATCAATTTTTACATTTTTTTTAATTTTGTTATTTCTATTTTGTAGATAGGTATATAAGTTAGGTTGTATCTGTGTATTCAGTAGTAAACCTTTACTTTGCTCGTCGCGTGTTTCATCTTTTTTAAAGGCGAGTAAGCCGACAGTCATGGAGTAAGATTTAAAATGGTATTCCTGTTGCTTAAGTTGGTTAGTACTTAAGCTCAAAGAATTGGTTACATTTATTCCTTCTAATCCCATAGCAGTAACTAAATAGGTGGCCACAAAGGGCTTGAGTGCTTGTGCAGTGTTGCTTGCAGGCTTGGGTGCTGCAATAGTATGGTTTGAAATTAGCAAAAGACAAATACAGATAAAAAATAATGGGTAAGCTGTCTTTTTCATAATATTTAATTATCCAGTATTACTTGATTATCAATAAGCTGTATTCTTTTTTCTGCAAACCATTGAATTACTTTCGGATAAGCTGAGTGTTCTTCAACTAAGACTCTTTTCGCCAGAGTTTCTTCTGTATCATCAGCTAACACAGCAATGGATTTTTGTAAAATTAAAGGGCCACCATCTAACTCTGTACTGACATAATGAATACTGAGCCCATGTTCCTTATCACCACTTTCCAATGCTCTTTTATGGGTATGCAGACCTCTGTATTTAGGCAGTAGTGATGGGTGAATATTAATCATTTTAGCATGAAAATGATTGACAAATTCATCGCTTAAAATTCGCATAAAGCCAGCAAGCACAATAAGATCTGGATTATAGTATTCAATTTTTTGTATCAGTTGATCATCAAATTCTGCGCGACTATTATAGTCATGGTGGTTGATGATTATGGTATCAATGTGAGCATCTTTTGCTCTTTGAAGACCATAGGCATCCGCAATATTAGAGATTACCGCACATATTCTGGCATTCAGTTTCTTTGCTGCAACTTGATCAATAATTGACTGTAAATTACTACCACCGCCTGATATTAGAACAACAATATCTAAAGGCTTATCCACTAATGCTAACCGAAGGTGTTTTCTCAGAACTGGTTTCAATCTGACCCAGAGTAAAGACAGTTTCACCTTGTTGTTCCAGTAGTTTAATAGTTTGTTGCTTATCTTCTGCTGCAACTACTACCACCATACCAATACCACAATTGAAGGTTCGGTACATTTCTGTGGTTTCAATATTGCCCTGTTCCTGCAACCAGTTAAAAACTTCCGGTCTGGACCAGCTGCTGCCGTCGATTTTTGCACAGGTATTTTCAGGCATCACACGGGGCAGGTTCTCCAGTAAACCACCACCGGTAATATGAGATAAGGAATGAATATCGACCTCATTATGCAGTGCCAACAAAGATTTAACATAGATACGAGTTGGCTCTAATAAGCGTTCTCCCAGGGTGGCACCATCAAAGTCGCTGTCTAAATCAGCACCGGAAACTTCAATAACCTTACGAATCAGTGAATAACCATTGGAATGTGCTCCACTGGAAGCCAGACCTAAAAGTACATCACCGGCTTTTACTTTGGAGCCATCAATAATATTGTCTTTTTCAACAATACCGACACAAAAGCCAGCCAGATCATAATCTTCGCCTTCATACATTCCCGGCATTTCAGCCGTTTCACCACCGGTCAGAGCACAGCCTGAACGGATACAGCCTTCACTAATGCCTTTAATGACAGAAGTTGCTGTTTCCAGGTCTAGTTTGCCTGTTGCATAATAATCCAGGAAAAATAAGGGTTCAGCACCGGCAACAATTAAGTCATTGGAGCACATGGCTACCAGATCAATACCAATGGTATCGTGTTTTCCGGTCATCAGGGCAAGTTTTAATTTAGTACCGACACCATCAGTACCTGAGACAAGAACAGGATTCTTATAACGATCAAGAGGGAGTTCAAATAAGGCACCAAATCCACCTAGGCCACCCAGTACACCAGGTCGTTGTGTTGCCTTGGTATAGGGTTTTATTCGTTCAATCAGTGAATTTCCTGCATCAATGTCAACCCCTGCATCACGATAACTAAGAGATTGTTTGTTTTTTTGCTGATCCACTTAAATACTCCACTGATTTTTAAATTGAAGGGCATATTATACGTCTAAGTTATTTAAAATTCATCACCATTTAGCAGATATCAGTTATAATAAGTTTATGAATTTAGAAAATAATGAAGCTAGTGAAAATGACATTAGAGAATTTGACGTATCTGATGACTCCTATGGGCAACGACTGGACCAGATTGTGGTAGACTTTTTGCCTGATTATTCCCGTTCCCGGATACAAAAATGGATTAAACAGGGAAATGTTCTGGTTAATAATATACCTTCCAAAGCTAAGTCCAAGCTAAAAGGTGGAGAACATATACGTATCTCTATCGAGCAGGAAGAGCAGGGAGAGTGGCTGGCAGAAGATATCCCCTTAGATATTATTTATGAAGATGAGTCTATACTGGTGATTAATAAACCAGTAAATATGGTGGTTCATCCGGCAGCTGGCAATTATAGTGGCACTATGCTCAATGCATTATTGTTTCACTGTCCTGAGCTGATTAATATTCCCCGTGCCGGAATTGTACATCGTCTGGATAAGGATACTTCCGGTTTATTAGTGGTGGCAAAAACACTGACAGCACAAACTCATTTGGTTAAGCAATTACAAAAGCGTGCTTTTGAGCGGGAATATGAAGCCATTGTAATGGGAGAAATGACTGGTGGTGGTATTGTTAATGCCCCCATTGGCCGTCATCCTACGCAAAGAGTGAAGATGGCGGTGATGAAAAATCCCAATAATGGCAAAGAGGCTATCACCCATTACCGCATTAAAGAAAGACTGCATGACTATACCTGTGTTCAGGTCAGGTTAGAAACCGGACGCACCCATCAGATTCGAGTACATATGGCTCATATTAATTATCCTGTAGTCGGTGATCCGATTTATGCGGGTCGCTTAAAATTACCTGCAGATTGTAGTGAGGAATTAAAGCAATATTTACTGGATTTTAAACGTCAGGCATTACATGCTAGAAAGCTAGGCCTGAAGCATCCGCAAACTGGGCAATGGATAGAGTGGGAAGTTGAAGCACCGCAAGATATGCAGCAGCTTAAAGCTTTATTGAAAGAGTTTTGAGTGACTTTATTAGTCCTGATTGGGCTGCACCGCATAATATTAAATCATTGGTCACCACACGGCAGGGTGGCAGTAGTCAAGCACCCTATGATAGTTTTAATTTAGCATCTCATGTGAATGACGATCTTGTATCGGTGACAACAAATAGAAAAATATTGGCACAGCAGCTACCTTCTGAACCGGTCTGGCTGAATCAGGTGCATAGTAATATTGTGGTTGATGCAGCGGCAACTGATGCCTTGGTCGATGCAGATGGCAGTTATACCACACAAACTGATGTGGTTTCTGTGGTTTTAACGGCTGACTGCTTGCCGGTACTGGTCTGTACACAACAGGGAGATGCCGTTGCAGCACTGCATGCAGGCTGGAGAGGTTTACTCAATGGGATTTTAGAACAGGGTGTTTTGAAATTGATTAAGGCTAGTCAGCGTGAAGCCAAAGATTGCCTGATCTGGTTTGGTCCGGGAATAGGTTTTGATAATTTTGAAGTGGGTCAGGAAGTACGGGAAGCTTTTTTACAAAAGTCAGCGGATAAAAAAGCAATTGAACAATGCTTTTCAAAGGTTCCTGGAAAACAGGACAAATATATGGCTGATATGGTGCAGTTAGCAAAATATCGATTATCACAGATAGGTGTGGAAAATTTCTCAGGTGGAGATTTCTGTAGTTATAAAGATAAAGAAAAATTTTATTCTTATCGTCGTGATGGAATTACCGGACGTATGGCCAGTTTGATTTGGATTGAACATAAATGAAAGAGAAAAAGTAACTACTTACCATGAACCTGTAAGGGTTATTGATTAGAAATATACTGAATGATTGAGAGAAAAAATGAATAAATGGAAAATGTTAACTTTAGTGGGGCAGGATAAACCCGGTATTGTGGCAAGGATAACCACAGCTCTTTATGAAGTTGGGGCACAATTAGGTGAAGCATCTATGATGCGTCTGGGGGGGAACTTTACCATTATGCTAATGCTTAAAAGTGAGCAATCTACAGAGCAGCTTAAATCAAGCATTGCCTCTGTTTGTCAGGAGATGGAATTAACCAGTGATTTTCAGGATATTGAGGCTGACTTGCACCAACATGAAATTCCAGATTCTAGAATTACTGTCTATGGTGCAGATACCGCAGGGATTGTGGCCAAGGCAACTTCACACTTATTAGCAGCCGGCTTTAATATTATGGATTTAGAATCAGATGTGGCCGGTAGTGAAGAAGCACCTATTTATATTATGCATATTGAAGGTATTGCCGCCAATGGTATGGAGGCTTTGGATAAGGCTATTGAACAAATAAAAGCCGACGGTGTTAATGTTGACATGACGCCTATTGATATCATGATAGGCTAAGATTTTATGACTATATTGGATATACTAAAATACCCGGATGAAACACTAAAGCAAGTTTCAGCGCGGGTAGAATCTTTTGATGATGAATTACGAAAAATTTTATCTGATCTGGAAGAAACCATGCGTGCCGGCCCCGGTGGTGTTGGTATTGCCGCTCCACAAGTGGGGCACTTTCAACGTATTGCTATTGTTGACGTTTCTGCTAAACGAGAAGTTAAGCATAATGGTTGTATGATTTTAATTAATCCGGAAATTAAAACCTGGGATGGTATGAAAGTAGGGCGTGAAGGTTGTATGTCAGTACCGGATTATACCGGTAATGTTATCCGGGCAACAAAAATAAGCTTACAGGCCAGTAATGCACAGGGTGAGTTGATTGATTATGAGTGTGATGGCTATGAAGCCCGTGCCGTACAACATGAACTGGATCATCTGGATGGTTTACTGTTCTTAGATCGACTGGTAAGTCGGCGTACTGATTTATTTAAACGCAAGGTTTATAAATAAATTTCTCTATCTTCTAAAAAACCTGTCTTATTATATTATTTGCGTGATCACGGCAAAGGGATTCCTGATGGCAGGGCTGTATTTAGTTTTATCATCCCTATTGAGCAAGGCTCATAATTTAAGGGCTTCAAATCGCTGCGTATTTTCTTCTTCTTTACAACCGGAAGAGACAGATCAAAAGAAGGGAATGGCATTCGGGAATATGAGGTTTAAGACGTGCTTCGGAGTATGGTGCTCTATTTCAGGGGACGCTCAAGGCCATCCATGGCACGCTATGTAAAAACATCCATGTTTTTACAATCCCCTGAAATAGAACAC
>JADFVK010000051.1 GCA_015222495.1 Pseudomonadota bacterium | reverse complement strand
TTGATAAAGCACTTAGAAAAGCAGTGCAAGTCGATCCCGATAATCGATATGAAAAACTATCTGAATTAGAAAGTGACTTGAGGAAGCCTAATCCAGAGTATTTAAGAGAAGAGCAACTACCTTTATTAGAACGAAATCCTTTACAGTTTTGGAAGATGTTATCAACAGGGCTATTTATTGCCAATATAATACTGCTTTACCTGCTTTCTCAATAACGCTTTTCTCTAAACTTTTTCCTAATTAGTGCATTAAGCGGTAATCATGCACTAAAACAGTGAGCCATATATTTTCCTCATGTAACGCCATCCTCTTAAAAACAGCAATATCAATAAGATACAAGTAACGCCCCCTCTGGCATGATAGTTGTAATAGCCTATTATATGGATTGTAGATAATTCCAATCCTCTTATAATTTAAAGAGAAAATACTATGTCTTATTTAGAACCAACAGAGTTTGTAACCAAAATGGTGGATGCAGGTGAGTCTAAAGTCTATATGTCGACTAAAGATACCTTGATCCGTTCATTTATGGCTGGGGCAATATTAGCATTAGCAGCTGTTTTTGCTATCACTGTCGGCATGAAAACTGGCTCTCCAATCTTGGGGGCTGTGCTTTTCCCTGTCGGCTTTATTATGCTTTATCTAATGAAGTTTGATCTTCTAACGGGCGTATTCACCCTGGTACCTCTTGCACTTCTTGATAAACGACCTGGGGTAACATTTAACCAAGTTATGCGTAATTGGGGCTTGGTTTTTCTTGGTAACTTAGGTGGCGCATTAATGGTTGCGGTGATGATGTCATTCATCTTTACCTATGGCTACAACACCGATGGTGGTGCTATTGCAGCAAAAGTATCCAGCATTGGCGAGTCTCGTACATTAGGTTATTCATCACATGGTGTTGATGGCTGGTTTACTGTATTTATTCGCGGTATGTTATGTAACTGGATGGTATCAATGGGCGTGGTTGGTGCGATGATTTCTACGTCAGCTACCGGTAAAATGGCGGCAATGTGGATGCCTATCATGTTGTTCTTTTACATGGGCTTTGAGCATTCAATTGTTAATATGTTTTTATTTCCATTCTCAATGATTATGGGTGGTGATTTCACCGTTGTTGATTACTTGCTTTGGAATGAAATTCCGACTGTATTAGGCAATCTCGTTGGTGGTTTTGTGCTTGTTGGTTTACCTTTGTATTACACTCACGTTAAAACAGGTGCTGAGCGTAGCTTGAGATAAAAACAAGGTGTCATCTCTGCAAAAGCAGAGATGACAATCTTATTTAAGAACCCTTCTTTGAACAAGCGCGGACATCAATGTCAAACCTATTAAAAATATCTGTCGGACAATACTCTGATAAAGGGCGCAAGGAAATCAATCAGGATTTTCATGGCGTTTATTATCCAGAGAACCCGCTACTAACATCAAAAGGAATAGCCATTGCACTGGCTGACGGTATTAGTAGCAGTGCTGTCAGTCAAGTTGCTAGTGAATCTTGTGTTAGAGATTTTTTAGATGGCTATTTTTGCACGTCAGAAGCATGGTCAGTAAAAAAATCAGCACATCAAGTGCTCAATGCAACTAATTCATGGTTGCACTCCCAAAGCCAACGTAATCATGAGTATCGTATTAACCGTGATAAAGGCTATGTCTGCACATTAAGTAGCATCATTATCAAGTCAAATACGGCTCATTTCTTTCATATTGGAGATTCTAGAATTTATCGCCTTCGTGGTGAGACACTAAAGCAACTAACGGAAGATCACCGTCATTGGGTGTCACAGGAAAAAAGTCATTTAAGCCGAGCTATGGGGGTTGATTCACGGTTAGAAATTGATTACCAGAATATGCCTATAGAGAAAGGTGATACCTTTATTCTAACCACCGATGGTGTGTATGAATTTGTATCATCTGAATTTATGATAAGCACCATACATGAGCATGGAGACGATCTTGATACAGCAGCCAAGGTTATTGTCGATACTGCATTTGAGCAAGGCAGTGATGATAATTTAACCATCCAAATCGTTAAGATTGATCAGTTACCTCAACAAAATGTTGATGAAGTGCTTCAACAGCTTACAGAGTTGCCGTTCCCCCCTATTCTAGAAGCACGAATGAAGTTCGACGGTTACACCATTATCAGAAGCCTTCATGCCAGTAGCCGTAGTCATGTTTATTTAGCTGTGGATGATGAAACAAATACCCAAGTTGTTATCAAAGCACCATCGGTTGAATTGCAAAATAATGCCGCTTATTTAGACCGTTTTTTAATGGAAGAATGGATTGCTCGACGAATCAATAGCCCGTATGTGCTCAAACCTTGTCTGCAATCTAGAAAGAATAATTACCTTTATATCGTGACTGAATTTATAGAGGGGCAAACATTAACACAGTGGATGCGAGACAATCCAAAACCCAATATGGCAACTGTGCGTGAGATCATTGGGCAAATTGCTAAAGGCTTGCTGGCATTCCATCGGCTTGAAATGCTGCACCAAGACCTAAGACCTGAAAATATTATGATCGACAATACAGGCACGGTAAAGATCATTGATTTTGGCTCAACAAAAGTGGCTGGAATTGATGAAATATCAACGCCAATAGAACATGATGATATTCTAGGTACAGCTCAATATTCAGCACCTGAATACTTCCTTGGCGAAGCGGGCACACCCCGTTCCGATCTATTTTCTTTAGCAGTAATAACGTATCAAATGCTGGCTATTGGCAAGTTGCCTTATGGCACTAAAGTATCTCAAATACGGACGAGATCAGCACAAAATAAATTAACATACCGCTCCGTTTTACATGATGATCGTGAAATACCCGCTTGGATTGATGATACGCTTAAAAAAGCACTGCAAGCTGATCCAGCCAAGCGTTATAACGAATTATCAGAGTTTGTGTTTGATCTAGCACAAGCTAATAAAGCATTTTTAAATAAAAGCGCACCACCGTTAATGGAAAGAGACCCTGTTCTTTTTTGGAAGAGTGTCTCTCTTATCTTAGCAATCATTATCGTGATATTGCTTGGCTCTTAACATTTTTAACAACTGATATAAGTCAAGGTTACATTCCTGAAGATGGAATAGAATTGTCATATCCAACTTGAGGTACCACCATGAAACATCTTAAACTCGCTATATTACCCGTATTAATTAATGCCTTTCTTATCTCCTCTGCAGCTCAAGCAGAAGATACATTTTATGATGCATTATCATCGGGAGAAGTCAGTTTTTCCGCTCGTGCGCGCTATGAGTCAGTTGAACAAGATAATGCCTTAAAAGATGCTGATGCGTTTACCGTGAGAACAACGCTCGGCTATGAAACAGGCTTATTCCACGGCTTTAGTGCCTTTGCTGAATTTGAAGATGTTTCTGATATTGGCTCAGATAATTACAATAGTAAAACCAATGGCAAAACAGATTATTCTGTAATTGCCGATCCTGATGGCACTGAAGTGAATCAAGCATATTTACAATACTCTGGTTTTAATACGGAGTTTCGCCTCGGTCGCCAAGAAATAACCTATCGTAAAGCCCCCTTCCACCGCTTTGTTGGTACGGTGTTATGGCGACAAAACCATCAATCACACGATGCCTTTAGCCTCAGCAACACATCTCTAGACAACACCACAATCAATTACGCCTATATTGATAAAACACATACTATTTTTGGTGATGACTTTGATAAAGCCCCCCTGATTAAAGACGGTGAAATTGATCTCAATGCACATTTGGTTAATGTTCAATATACGGGATTGGATATTGCTAAATTAGAAGGCTATGGTTATTTCTTAGACTATAACGATAAAGAAAGCATTTCTTCACAAACATTGGGCTTGCGCTTTTCAGGCGCAAAGCCATTAAATGATGATGTGAAAGTGATTTATACCGCCGAATTTGCCAATCAAGATGATTATAAAGGCGGCACAATGGCTGATCAAAACTACTACCTTGCTGAGATAGGCGGCAAATACAATGGATGGTTAGCAAAGCTATCCTACGAAATGCAAGAAGGTGATGGCACTGATAGCTTTAAAACCCCGCTAGGTACAAACCATGCCTTTCAAGGCTGGGCGGATATGTTCTTAAGCACGCCAGCAGAAGGCTTAGAAGATATTTACTTCACCGTTGTCGGTAAGGTGTTTGGTGCTAAATTAGTCGCTGTTTACCATGATTTTGAAACAGACAAAGGTGGCTTGGATGCCGGTAATGAGCTTGATATTCTTGTGCAAAAAACCTTTAAAGAGCACTACACACTTGGCGTGAAATATTCTGATTATAATGCCGATGATGACTATTCAGCAGTCAATGCAAAGTCTGTAGATACAGAAAAATTCTGGTTATACGGTCAAGTTAAGTTTTAATAATGGTGACGAATATCCGTGTATCAGAACAAAAGAGTATAAAGGCGTTGAAACTCTAGCCTATGGTCAGCTTAAATTTTCTTTGAATTAAAAAGGGCTTTGGGTTTTCTCAAATGCCCTTCTTCATGATTCTTTTTCTAATATAGCTTTAAATCTAAAATAAAGTTTATCATCTGAAATATCTTCAAACTCGTATTCTACCGAGGCACACCGTTTCGCAACTTCATAAAAACCGATACCTCCGCCTTTGCTATGCGCATCTTTGCCACTTCTACGAGCTTCTCGATAACGCTTTTTAAGTGTATCTCTATCACTTGCGGCAATTTCAATTAACTTCGGTTCTATTTTTCCTCTATCTGCTATTGAGATAACATTCTGACTGAGAACATAGTATTCCTCATCTTTACTTTTACCAACAATAATCATCCCTTTAGGATCAAAATCACCAGAATTTTATTTCTTCCCTTTTGAATAATTCATGATATTTTGTGACAACTCAATAAATATTGTAAATATATTAATTGATGTTTTTCTACTCAACTCACACGACTCAATTCCCTGCTCTAAAGCCTCGGTTAATGCGACAAGAAGCGTTTGTGTTAAGAACCCTCCATATGTCAAAAAAGCAATACCATTTTCCTCTAAAGTACTTTCTAAATTTCCTATACTTTTCATGATCACAACTCCGTTTTATTTGATCTTATCTTTTAAGCTATTTCGCACTTCTAAGAACTCATCTAAATGTTCAAAAAATATATCAACTAGCTTTGGGTCAAAATGTTTTCCTCTTTCCTCTTTAAACATTTTGAATATTTTTT
Organism: Pseudomonadota bacterium; assembly: GCA_015222495.1. GTDB lineage: Bacteria > Pseudomonadota > Gammaproteobacteria > GRL18 > GRL18 > GRL18. The sequence goes on along the minus strand of JADFVK010000051.1, from coordinate 1,892 downwards.
CATCGTTCCACGCTGACTTATAAACACGATCAGAACCTAAAGCATCAAAGACATCTGCTAACGCCGTGATTCGCCCATAGATATGAATATCTTCGCCTTTTGTCCCTTGAGGGTAACCACCACCTGCATATTTCTCATGATGTTCATAAGCAACTATAGATGCCGCCTTTAACAGCGGGCGTTCCGACCCTTTTAGCATTTCATAACCTATCTGGGAATGCGTTTCTATGATCTTGCGCTCTTCTTCATCAAACCGTCCAGGTTTGTTCAGAATCGCATCAGGAATGGCAACTTTTCCAATATCATGCATAGGAGACGCCTCTTTCAACATCTGACACTCTGCCTTTGGTAGCCCGTAATAATGGGCAAACAAAAAAGAGTATTCTGCTACTCGTTTTACATGATTTCCCGTTTCTTTCGATCTACTTTCGCCAATGGCCCCCATAGTAAAAACAACTTCTCGTTGTGTTGCCTCTATTTCAGCGCTTAAATCTTTAACCTCTTGAAGCTTTAACTGGAGCTCGTCATATTCTTTTTGTTGACGCTTATCGCTACGCTCCATGATCTTATTCTGTCGCTTTAGATCCTTTGATAACTTATCAATAGTCTTCGTAGAATTAACCTTTAACTCTTCCAGCTCTGTAAGCAACTTATCATCAGAAATCGACATAGCTCACTACTCCTTCACAACTAACTTAATTGTTAAATCTTCGAAGTCCTCAATAAAATCTTCTCCAGCTTCTTCTGCACTCTCGTTATCTGCATCATAAATCCAGTTTATTTCAATTTTATGATCGTCTTTTGCTTCATCTAACACATCAAAAAAGTCAAAAAACAACTTGGAGCTACTTGAGTTGAAATAAATAATTTCCATATTAACAACGGTTACATCTTGTGCCTCACCCTTAAAATAAGACTCTAACCACTCCATCACAGGAGCATAAAACTCAAAGGTGTTTTCAGGATAAGATTTTCCAGTCATAGCAACCGTTCCTGTCACAGGATCCATACTTATTTTAGGTGTATATTTGGTTTCTTCAATATTGAGACTTTCCATATTTCTCTCCTTTTCCGTACTTTATTGTTTTAAACTCACTTTAAGTGCATAAGAAAATGTTACATCATTCATCGGTTTTTTTAAAAACTGAGCATCAAGCTTCTTAAGCTGTTTTATTGCATGACTATTTGCCACAGCAGTCATTACAATTACTTTTAATTCACTATCTGTCTCTCTTATTTTTTCCAATAATTTTAGCCCATTTATTTTAGGCATTTCAATATCTGTTACCAATAAGCCAGGCTTCATTTCTTGATATTTTTTATATCCATCTAAGCCATTTTCAGCCTCATCAATAGTAGTAAAGCCCTCAGTTTCCAAATATTGTCTGATTACCGATCTTGCCAGCTTGGAATCATCAATAATTAAAGCAGTCTGTATCATATTTTTCCTATTATCTATCTTTAGTATTGCCCTATATTTAAGTACTAAAAGTTAACTTAGCACCACCATCAACATTCTCAGCAGTTAAAACTCCATTACTTTTCTGAGCTATTTGAGCACTCATATAAAGGCCAATCCCTGTTCCTCTTTCTTTTGTTGTTACATTTGCTTTAAAAATATTATCAACAACACCTTCGGGAATCCCCCCTGCGTTATCAACAAACTCTACTTGAACTCGTTTTCCATCCTTGCCAATATTTATATTAATTATTCTTTCTTTTACATCATTATCAATAAATGCATCCTTAGCATTATTAATAATATTTAATACTATATGTTTAAATTCATTTTCGATACCTAGCATAAAGATATCTTCTTCTGCGTTTATTTTTACAGTAATCGCATTCATCATAAACTCATCATTGACGAGTAATAATACTTTATCAATAAC
>JADFVK010000050.1 GCA_015222495.1 Pseudomonadota bacterium | reverse complement strand
CAATATCTTTAAAAACATCCAGAACTTTGGCTATTTCTTTATCTTTTAACATACCAATAATGACATGGAGTTGTGTTGCACTACATGAACTTTTTATATCATCATCTGAATTCATATACTCTTCAATAGAAAACCTTAGACTTTTTGCCGCTTGTTCATTATGAGCCACATCAAAAATAATAGGAGTGTTTCTTAATGGCTCATTCTCAGAAGCTAATATTTGAAAACGTCCTGCTAAATTGAGCCTGGAAAGCCCCAGATTAATATCCTGTTGTGACACTGGCAATGACTGCTTGAGCAGCTCTAATACCATTAATACATTAGAAGCATTTTTAAGTTGGATTTTACCCTTAAGTCCAGGAAAACTGAGAGCATCTCTTGATTCAAGTTTAGGATATTGACTTAATATTTGCCAATGCCATTGAGTAGCATCCAATTCAAAGCAATAATCTTCTCCAAACTGATAAAATTCTAAATCATCCTCAATAACTTTATTTGCAATACTTTCCGGCAGGTCATTATCACCATAGATGGCTGGTTTATCGTGTCTAAAAACACCTGCTTTTTCCATCGCAATGGTATTAATATCTGAACCTAACCAATCCTGGTGATCAATATCAACAGTCGTGACCAGAGCCACATCAGGATCAATGACATTAACTGCATCCAATCTTCCCCCCAGGCCAACCTCTAATATCACTACATCACAAAATAGTCTCTTTTCAGTGGAAATAGAATTTGGCTGACAAAAAATATCTATCGCTGCCAGCGTAGCAAACTCAAAATAGGTCAGGGAGATTTCCCCTCTGGCACTATCTATTCGTTCAAAAGCCTGACAAATAAGTTTATCTGATACCGACTGTTGATTAATTTTGATTCTTTCATTGTAATTCAATAAATGTGGTGAGGTGTAAGAGCCAACATTATAACCAGCCTGACTTAAAATACTTTCCAACATGGCAACACTTGAGCCCTTACCATTAGTGCCGGCAATAGTAATAATTTTAAAAGGAAAATGTTGTGTTGTATTATTTAAGTATTCAGGTAATAAGAGCTGAATAACTTGTTGAACCCTTTCCAGACCAAGATCTATTTCAGAAGGATGAAGTAATTCCTGCCATTGTAACCATTGTTGGAGAGTTTTTTTACCAGAAGTTGAGGAAGGTTTGGGAGTCACTTTATAAACTTATAATATTTAATTCAATGGCCGAAGATTATTGGATTCGACCATTGTTTTATAGCTAATCAGAAAAACTAAGCAACTTCAGAAACAACTTCTTTTTTCATCAACATAGAAAGCATATTAACCAATTTATCACCCATTTCATGACGAGATACAATCATATCTATAGCACCGTGTTCCAGTAAGAACTCACTGCGCTGAAAACCTTCCGGTAATGTTTCACGTACTGTTTGTTCTATTACTCTGGGGCCTGCAAATCCAATCAAAGCATTAGGTTCAGCAATATTAATATCTCCCAAAGTGGCAAAACTTGCAGAAACACCACCCATAGTCGGATCTGTCATAACAGAAATAAAAGGTAGTCCTTTACTGCGCATTCTTCCTAAAACAGCACTTGTTTTTGCCATTTGCATTAAAGAAAATAAGGCTTCCTGCATTCTGGCACCACCACTGGCAGAAAAACAAACCAGAGGCAGTTCATGTTCCAGGCAATGATTAGCTGCACGCACAAATTTTTCACCCACAACAGCCCCCATAGAGCCACCCATAAAACGAAACTCAAAAACAGCGGCGACTAATTTAAAATCATTCACCTTGCCCACAACGGTTATCAATGAGTCTTTTTCACCGGTTGCTTTTTGTGCCGCTGTAATTCGATCCTTATACTTTTTAGAATCTTTAAACTTATATTCATCAACGGGCTCAAGGTTATCTGATAATTCAACCATGGAATCTTCATCAAACAAACATTCAAGACGCTTTCTGGCCCCTATACGCATGTGATGATTACATTTTGGACAAACTTCCTGATTTCGTTCTAATTCAACACGATATAAAACAGCACTACAGCCCGGACATTTGTCCCATAAACCTTCAGGTACTGCCTTTTTAGAAGCACCATCAGTGCTGATCAATGGTAATAAGCGTGTAAACCAACTCATGTTTATTCCTTATTGTTCGTTTTATTTATGTGCTATGTTAATGCACTATGCATATTTTGTAAAACACGACTAATTTCTTTAATGATTTTATTATTTTCCAGAGCATTCTGCTCAACTAAATTAACTAAAGCACTGCCTACCACCACAGCATCTGCAACCTGAGCAACCGCGGCTGCAGATTGGGCATTTTTAATACCAAAACCAACAGCAATTGGTAAATCAGTCACTTCTCTAATGATACTCACTCTCTGTTCAACTTCCTGCGTATCCAGTGCCGATGTACCAGTTACACCTTTCACTGCCACATAATAAATAAAGCCACTGGCATATTCACAAATAATCTTCATCCGCTCTTTAGTCGTGGTAGGAGATAATAGAAATATAGGATCTAATTCACAGTTTCTTAAAGCAGGAATATAAGTACCTGCCTCTTCCGGTGGAATATCCACAGTTAAAATACCATCAACGCCACAATCCTGAGCAGCTTTTGCAAAAACCTCATAACCCATAACTTCAATGGGATTAAGATAACCCATCAAAATAACCGGTGTATCATTATTTTTTTCACGAAAAGTTTTTACCATCATCAAAACATCGCTTAATGATGTACCATAAATTAAGGCTCTTTCACTGGCTTTTTGAATCACCGGGCCATCCGCCATGGGATCAGAAAAAGGTACGCCTAGCTCAATTATATCAGCACCTGATTCTACCATCGCATGCATCAAATCCACAGTAATTTCAGGATTGGGATCTCCCGCTGTTACAAATGGTATTAATGCCTGTTTGTGTTGTTGCTTAAGTTGTTCAAAACAACTTTTAATACGACTCATTTTGTCTTTATCCTTTAACCTAAATAAATCAGTTGAACCTACTACGAGCGTCCAATGCACTGAATCTTCGAGACTTTACAGAATATTTTAAGCTTGCCCGTAGGGTGACTACGAATAAACCTAAAATAATCCATAAAGTCTTGAATCTTCAGCACCTTGATCGCTCTCGCTACGATTCAACTGATTTATTTAGGTTTAACCCGCCAGCTTAAAATTCAATACCATCGATCGTTGCCACCGTATGTATATCTTTATCACCACGACCTGACAAGTTCACTACAATAATCTGATCTTTATCCATAGTGGGTGCTAATTTTTTTACATAAGCAATGGCATGACTGGATTCCAATGCAGGAATAATACCTTCTACTCTAGTCAAATAATGAAAGCTTTTTAAAGCCTCTGTATCGTTTACTGATACATAGTTGGCACGACCTATATCTTTTAACCATGAATGTTCTGGCCCTACTCCGGGATAATCCAGACCTGCTGAAACTGAATGAGTAGGTATAATCTGGCCATGCTGATCTTCCATTAAATAAGTACGATTACCATGTAGAACTCCAGGCTTTCCAGCACAAAGTGGCGCTGCATGTTCTCCTGTTTCTAAACCATGTCCAGCCGCTTCTACGCCATACATGGATACATCCTGATCATCCACAAAGGGGTAAAACAGGCCAATAGCATTAGAACCACCACCAATACAGGCAACTAAGGCATCCGGTAAACGCCCTTCATGTTTTAAAATCTGTTCTTTAGCTTCACGGCCAATAATAGACTGAAAATCTCTCACCATAGCGGGATATGGATGGGGACCTGCTGCAGTACCAATAATATAAAAAGTATTATCAATATTAGTTACCCAGTCGCGCATGGCTTCATTTAAAGCATCTTTCAATGTTCGTGAACCAGATTCAACAGAAACAACTTTTGCACCCAATAATTTCATACGATAGACATTAAGAGCCTGGCGTTGAATATCTTCTGCTCCCATATAAACGACACATTCCAGATCAAGGCGAGCTGCTACTGTTGCTGTTGCCACACCATGTTGTCCGGCACCGGTTTCAGCAATAATACGTGTCTTACCCATGCGCTTTGCTAATAACATTTGCCCAATAGTATTATTGACTTTATGAGCACCGGTATGATTAAGATCTTCTCGTTTCAGATAAACTTTAGCACCACCTAATTCACGGGTCATTCTTTCTGCAAAATATAACGGGGATGGACGACCTACATAGTCACTCAGATCTTTATCCAGCTCAGCCAGAAAATCCTCATCCTGCATATATTTTAGATAAGCATGCTTCAATTCTTGCAGAGGTTCCATCAACGTTTCCGCAACGAACATTCCTCCATAGGGACCAAAATGTCCATTTTCATCAGGCATATCAGAAAGTTTCTTTTCGGCCTGTTCTTCTATCATCATTAATAAATCTACCATTTTCATTTTACCCCCTTTTTTTTAAAGGAGGCCGTGGGAGTTAGAATTTTGAGTTTTTCATAAACGCAACAATTTTATGCTGATCTTTTTGACCTTTAGATGCTTCAACACCACCACTCACATCTACAGCATAAGGTCGAACCTGCTTAATAGCCTGAGCAACATTATCTGCATCCAGTCCTCCAGCTAATATGACAGACTTACTCAAATCATGGGGAACCTGTTGCCAATTAAAAGACTCCCCTGTACCACCGGGAATACCTTTTTTATACGTATCTAATAATAAAGCCCTAGCAGTTGCATATTCTTTTTCAATAGCATATAAATCCAATCCTTCTTTCATGCGAATTGCCTTGATATAAGGCCGGCTAAAAGATGTACAAAACTCTGCACTTTCATTACCATGAAACTGGATAATATCAATATCCACTTCATGCAACACTTTTTCAATCACTTCTCGTTCTGCATTAACAAATAAAGCCACACTGGTCATAAAGGGTGGTAAGTTTTCAACTATAGGTTTGGCAACTTTAATTTGGATGTTACGAGGACTTGGTGGGTAAAAAACCAATCCCATTGCATCGGCTCCGGAGTCACAAACTCGTTGCGCATCTATCGCATTGGTAATTCCGCAAATCTTTACTTTAGTCATTCTATCAACATATTTCTACACATAAAGAGCCATCAGCAAATAAAATTTGTCGCTATCGCTTTGCAAACATATTTAAATTGCAAATAAGACAGGGACAGAATTTTATGTTTGATAAGAGACTGAATCAATTAGTAAGGAATTATCCCATATTTTATTGATTTTTCCTACAAATTGATGGTTTCTACTCATAATGAGCACATGGAATCCCCTCTTTATTTTTCTGTTTATTTCCAGAAAATAACAAAAACCGGCAAAGAGAGTAATGCTGTAAAGCGACTGCCTCTTACCCTGATTTCTGCCTTTAAAATAGCAATGCACATAAGCAATCACTACATTTTCCTTCATAGTCATTTCTCGTTGAACAATAGTGATACTATTCACATTTTCCTGATATAAAGAAACAAAATGCCAGAATTAATAACTTATAGATTGAAAAGTGTCACTAAATGTCCTATTCTTTGTATGCTAATTTAACTTTTATTATTCACATATTTTTAAACATTTAAGAAAGAGAGTATTCATGTTTGGATCCGTTAAAAAATTATTTTCCAGCAATAGTTCTGAAGCAAATACAAAAGAAGAAACAATCGATAAATCTTCTGAATCATTAACCACTTTTAATAATAAAGAAAACACATCACTTTCATTTAAACCTGAGTTAATACCATCTTTAAAATCGGAGCATCAGCATCTTTTATCACTCTATACACAAATAATGGGTTTTGCTGAAAAGAAGAATTATTCTTTACTTACAGAAGTATTAGCAGAATTTGCCAGCCTGTTAAAAGATCACTTGGGTAAAGAAGGCATTGAACTTTATGTAGGCTTAGAGTTTTCTCCTAATATTGATGACCCTAAAATATTTCGTGATTTTCGTCGTGAAATGAGTAATATTGCATCAATCGTAGTGAAAGCAATTAATAAACATACAAAAATAGCTGTGACTGATGAAACAGTTGATCAATTTATTAAAGAATTTTCAGACTTAGGAGGGGTATTGGTCGAGCGGATAGAGCGTGAAGAAAGTGTGTTATATCCACTTTATTGTTGAATATGAATAAATCAATGACTTTAAACAATCTAAAACAGGTTCGTTTTTTGTAAAGAAAAGTTATTTTTCTGTATATTTCCAGGAAATCATAAAAGCTAAAAAAGAGAGTACAGCAGAAATTGTAAATGTCATACTTGCACCTGCACTATCCCATAAGTAACCACCATATAGACTACCTATAGCTCCACCTAAACCAAAACTAATACTACTATAAAGAGCCTGGCCTTTACCCTGATTTTTACCTTTGAAATAGTGATGAATATAAGCAATGGCTACCGCATGATAAATCCCGAAAGTTGAAGCATGAAAGATTTGCGCAAAGGTGGTAATAACAGCATTATCAATATAAAAACCTATCAATAACCATCTTAAAGATCCTGAGAACAAGCTAAATAATAATAGTGTTCTTAAACCAAATTTCTTCACCAGATAAGGCATCATAGCAAAAGCAATGACTTCAGATAAAACACCAATAGCCCATAATACCCCTATCCATGATTTATCATAGCCATGAGATTCGGTATAAATCGAATAAAAAGTATAGTAAGGACCATGACTGGCCTGAATTAATAAACAGGCTAGTAATAAAGCCACTACCTGCTTATTTTTAAGAATGTGACTCAAAGGTTGGTGACTTTCCTTATGTACTGCACCTGAATGGTCAGAAATTAAAAAAGTTGAAAGTGCTATACCTCCTAATAAAGACCATACAAACCAGGGTAAATGACTGATAGAAACTGAACTAAATACAATTCCCATTATAGTAACAGCCACAACAAAACCAATAGATCCCCAAATTCTTACCCAACTATATTGATGTTCATTTTTTGATAAGTGATTAAAGGTCATGGCTTCAAACTGCGGCAGGATTGCATTCCAGAAAAAACTGAATACCACTAGAACCAGAAATAACCACCAGAAGGAAATAGAAAAGAAAATACCGGTATAACCGAGCATGGCTAAAACAGCACCAATACGAATAATGCCTAGACGACTACCACGATGATCGGCGATCCAGCCCCAGAGATAAGGGGCAACAATTTTTGTCCCCATAATGACGGCCATTAACTGACCTATTTCAATTGCATTAAAACCAGCATCAGACAGATACAGACTAAAATAAGGAATGAATACGCCTAGTGTTGCAAAATAAAACCAGTAGAAACTGGATAGGCGCCAATATGGAATATTTTTAATCAAAAAAGGTTATCAACTGTCAGGAACAGCTGGCTGGAATGACAGGCGTTTGTGATTTAACATCCCCATTTTGAGCTTTATGGCGTAATAAATGATCCATTAAAGTGATGGCAAGCATAGCTTCAGCAATCGGTGTGGCACGAATACCAACACAGGGATCATGACGTCCTTCTGTCACCACATCAATAGCATTTCCTTGCAGATCCACACTCTTACCTGGCAGACGCAAGCTAGAGGTTGGCTTCATGGCAATGTGAGCAATGATATCCTGGCCAGAGGAAATACCGCCTAACACACCACCGGCATGATTGGACAAAAATCCTTCAGGGGTAATTTCATCACGATGTTCAGTGCCTTTTTGTTCCACACAATCAAAACCAGCACCTATTTCAACACCTTTTACCGCATTAATACTCATCATGGCATGGGCAATATCAGCATCCAAACGATCAAAAATAGGCTCTCCAAGACCAGGTAAAATTCCTGTTGCAACAACAGTTACTTTAGCTCCTATAGAATTTCCTTCTTTACGCAGAGCATCCATGTAATCTTCCATAGACTGAATCTGACTGGCATCAGGACTAAAAAATGGATTGTTATTAACTATATTCCAGTCAAAGTTTTTATCACCCGGCTGGGCAGTTTTAATAGGACCTAATTGTGATAAGTAACCCCTAATTTCTACGCCATGCACATCTTTAAGATATTTTTTTGCAATACCACCGGCTGCCACACGGGAAGCTGTTTCACGGGCTGAAGAACGCCCTCCTCCACGATAATCACGAAAGCCATACTTTTGCTGATAGGTATAATCTGCATGACCAGGACGAAAGGTATTTTTGATATTACCATAATCTTTAGAACGCTGATCTTTATTGTAAATTACCAAAGAAATTGGCGTACCGGTAGTTTTACCCTCAAAAATACCAGACTGAATTTGCACTTCATCATCTTCACGACGTTGTGTGGTATGACGTGAGGTGCCAGGCTTGCGGCGATCTAAATCCATTTGCAGATCAGCTTCTGATAGTTCAACACCAGGGGGACAGCCGTCAACAATACAACCAATTGCCTTACCATGGCTCTCGCCGAAGGATGTAACTACAAATAATTTACCAAAAGAATTTCCAGACATAATGAGATACTTGCCTAATGATTAATGGGTTAAAGATATGATATTGTAACAAGAAATACGGTTCATCACATTATTGTGTACTTGTTTTTGTAGGGGCGCTTTTTATTACGAGAGTATTCGCCTATGTACGCTAACTACCAGCCACCCCCTCCGCCACCGCCTCCGCCGCCACCAGAAGATCCACCACCGCCACTTGAAGAACCTGGTGCAGTAGAAGATGAACTCACCGCTGAACTCAAACCACTTCCTATAGCAGAAGAAAAACCTGTTAGGTTATTACTATCCCAATGTCTGCCATGATACCATTTTGGTGAATGATGATAATCCTGTTGTTCCAGATAATAAAAAACTTCACTGAATCGCTCAGCCCATTGATTCTCTACATCCAGAGCCATGGCATAGGGAAAATACAATTCAAATAATTCCGGTGTTTTTACCAGGCCATGAGGTTTTTTTAAATCTTCTGATTCGGTCACACTGAGATACATTTTAAAGCCATCAATTCTATCTAATAATTTCCTGCCTCTATAGGTAGGTGCTTTCATCCATTGGTAAAAAAAGATATTAATACTAATCAGCAGCACAAACACAGATAAAACACCCGTACCTGCATTAGACCACATCATATATAAGCCAAAACCTTCACCCGCCAGAAATGGGGCAGCAAATGCAGTAATAAATAATGCCGGGAAGAAGCTCAGAATACTGGTGGCTTTCTTCCAGGCAGTATAAACAGCAAACAGTAATACTGTTACCCCCATTGACCAGAAGCTCAGCCATAACATAAAAAATGCCACAATCTCACGGGATTCAGTCGGCTCAATCGCTAACACTGTCAACACCAGAGTGATAATAGTAATAAGCCAGCCCGGCAATAGAAATAAAGTATTGGTGAAAAAATAAATTTTTTCATAATCACGTTTTAAAACACTTTTATGGCTTTTAATCGCTTTAGCAATAACTTTATGTTGACTCTGTTTTAAAGTAATAGTCTCAGCATCGGCAAATAATTTACTGAGAATAACTGCTTCCCCTGTTGCTAATACTGCTGACTGCCCTGCATTTATTTTCTTTAGTGTAAAATATTTATCCTTTTCCGTAATACTCACATAGCCTTTAACTGCCATATTCACCAGGGCTGCTGCAAATGTTTTCTTATCATAGCCCATACGGCTAACAAAACGCATAGATGCCGGAGAATGTGCCTTATCAGGCTGGTAGAGTGGATAGGCCACTCCTTTTCCTGGATCTTTACCCACTTTCAGCCAGGCCAGGCTGAGATAAAACAATAAAATTGCCACACCTGATAAACCGATTAAGGTGGCTTGGTTATCCTCTAAAAACCAGTCTATTTTTTCATCCCGTGTCGGTTCATGCACAAAGCCTTTAGGCCAGCTAGCAACGATAGTCAGACCATGTTTAACAGGTAAGATTTGAGTGCTTTTAAATGATACTTTTTGATCATCTAAATTCTCAATAACATAGTCTTGTCCTTTAGCACCCAATACACCGGTAAATGCCTGAGCACTGACATCAGATGAAAAAACACCCGGTGGCAGATGAATAGTGGCACTGGCATTATCAATGGGAAAAGCCCAGTCATTACCCGTGACATTCCAGTACAACTCATCATGCTCATCAAAAAAGCCCAGTTGTCTATTGGTATAAAATTGAATCGTATAGGTATGAACTTCATGTTCAATAAAACGATTTTTTTCACCCATATAGATTCTGATACCATTACTTAATGGTTCGGTATGATAGGCTTCATCTTTACCATTGCGCTGTACCGAGAGTAAATTAAACTTAACCCGATAATTATTACCATAAATATCTTTATAATGGGTTGGAAAGTCACGATAAATACCACGTTTTATTTGTTTTCCTTCTGCTTTAACGGTGATCGTTTCTGTCACTATCAGACTACTATCACTTTCTATCACAATATCACTATGATAATTTTCTATGACTTCTTTAGCAGTTGTAACATTACTTAGACACAATAAATTAAGGACTAATAATGCATAGAAGTATACAATTTTTTTCATAAGTCACGTTCCATTTGAAAATATTGTCGATATTGATAGTTGAAAAGTTTGGCCATAATCAAATCAGGAAATGAATCAATTTGAGTATTTAACAATCTGACCGCACCATTATAAAAACGTCGCGCATATTGTAGTGTATCTTCAACTATAGACAATTCTTTTTGTAATTCAATAAAATGTTCACTGGCTTTCAAATCAGGATAATCTTCTGCCAAAATCACCAATTGTTTAATTTGTTGTTCCAGTTGCTGTTCTATGAGACCCGTTTGCTTCAAATCATCCTCATTTATCTTCTCAAGTTTTTTACTTTCGCTACGTAAAGTAGTCACACGAGTAAGCACAGCCTGTTCATATTGGGCATATTGCTGAACAACATCCACTAACTTAGGAATTAAATCATGACGACGTTTTAGCTGTACACTAATATCACTCCAGGCAGCATCCACCTGATTTTTTAATGCTACTAGCTTATTATAGATTCGTATAATAAAAATCAGCATAATAGTAATGAGTATAGTCGTTAAAATTGATGACATAGACACTTTTTTAATAAAGTTTGAACAATATTTTATGATATGATTAATCAACTGTTTAATCAAATCATAAAAATAAATTCTGGTCTAATTAATATTTGGAAAAAGCTATGCGACTATTGCTCATTGAAGATGAAATTGAATTACAGGAACAGATTTCTCAGCGTCTAAAAAGTGAAAATTTTAAGGTTGATGTGACCTGTAATGGACGGGAAGGATTGTTTTTTGCCAGTGAATATCCTGTTGATCTGGCTATTATTGATATTGGCCTGCCCGAATTATCCGGTATTGAAATTATTCAACAGCTGAGAAAATCTGGAAATAATATCCCTATCCTGGTACTAACTGCACGTAATCGCTGGCAGGACAAAGTAGAAGGTCTGGAAGCTGGTGCTGATGATTATCTGGTTAAACCCTTTCAAATGGAAGAACTCATCGCACGTATTAACGCCCTTCTACGCAGGGCATCAAATAGTACTAGTGAAACTCTTTGTTATGGTGGTATCTGTATCACACCGGATAATCAGTCTGTTATAAAAGATGATCTTCCCCTTGAGTTAACCCAATTTGAATACAAAATACTTGAATATTTAATGCGTCGCTATAATAAAGTTATTTCCAAGTCAGAACTGGCAGATTATCTTTATCCACATGATGAAGATAAGGATAGTAATGTACTGGAGGTGATTATAGGACGCCTGCGTAAGAAACTTGATCCCGATGGCTTATTAAAACCTATTACAACTATTCGTGGCAGTGGCTATTGCTTTAATCTTGCACAGAAATGATTAAGCATTTATCCATTAATAGTCGTATCATTATTGGCGCCATTACACTGGTTGGCTGTTTTATGATAATAACAGCCTATAGTTTGGGCAAAACCTACCAGAAAAATACTTATGCAACTCTTGAAGAACGCTTAACTGGCCAGATTTATCTATTAATGGCTGATCGGGAATTAAATCCGGCCAAGCTGCAACAATTTCCACAGGCACTCTCTGTTAATATTATTCAAATTATGGATGAAAAATTATCAGCATTTATTACTCAGGATAACGGTGATATTTTATGGCAATCACAAAACAATGAAGTACATCTCTCCCCCACAAACATAAAACTTGAACATGGTAAGAAACAATTCAAATATTATAAAAATAATGAAAAAAACTATATTAGCCTGAGTATCGTTATATTCTGGGATTTTAAAAATAAACAATTTCCATTAATTTATCATATTAATGATGATTTAACTCATATCAATCAACAGATATATACTTATAAATATGAGCTTTGGATACAGATAATCCTTATGTCCATAATATTATTAGTCAGCCTGTTTATGATCTTACGCTGGGGATTAAAGCCATTGAGGGAGGTTGAACAGGAAATAAAGGCCGTTGAACAAGGCGAACAGAATTTATTAGAAAACATTTATCCTCAGGAGTTAACTCCTTTGACAGAAAATATTAACCAGCTCATTCAATTTGAACGTCAACAACAACTACGCTATCAAAACGCCTTGGGGGACCTTGCACATAGCTTAAAAACCCCTCTGGCTATTATCAAAAATCAAAATTTAGATAGCAAAAACCCAAATGACTATATTGACAGTATCAATAACACCATACAAAAAATGAATTCCATTGTTGAATACCAATTACAAAGAGCTGCAACAACCCACTCCTCTTCCCATATTCAATACTTAAAACTCTCTCCTATATGTACATCCCTAATCAATAGTATGAAAAAAATCTATCATACAAAGTCAATCGGTTTTGTAGTGGACATATCCGAAGATCTGCAATTTAAAATTGATGAGGGGGATTTTATGGAATTGATCGGAAACCTATTGGATAACGCATCAAAATGGTGCCATTCAACAGTCAGCCTTGCCATCAGCAATTCACAACAGCAATTATCCATACAGATATCAGATGATGGACCCGGTATTCAGTCAGAAATCATTAATGAAATCAGTCAACGAGGCTTTCGTGCTGATCAAATCACACCCGGACATGGCATTGGTTTATCGATTGTAAAAGACATAGTCAATAGCTATATGGGCACTATTGAGTTTTCATCAAGAAAAAATACTGGATTAAAAGTTGATATTCAATTCAAACAATAGCATTACTCTTTTCAGCTTTCATTAAGTTCACTCTGAGTTTCTAATAGACTGTTGATATCATGAACTGATTCAACAATAGCATAAACTTTACCATTTTCATCTTTGAGAGGGCTGGCATTTAATTCAACCTGTCTGATCTTATCGCCAATAATATGCTCATGTATAACAGAAATTGAACTTTTATTTTCTAGCACAAAATTTAAAGGACAGGGATGCTGCTTGCCTGTACAGGGTGACGAGCGATGGTGTGAAATTTCATAACACTTTGGTGAATTAGCATCCAGAATAAGACTCTTATTCATTTTATTCTGAGAAGAAGAATTCATCATAGACACGCTATAATCACTATTAATTACCATCACTGCATCACTGATGCCATTCATAACAGATTGTAATAAACGCTGTTGTTCTTTCTTTTCCTGTTCCACATGATATTTATCCGTGATGTCTCTGGCAAAACCTTCAACACCAATAACCTTATTATTCTGATCAAATATAGGTGTTTCTGTCACTTCAAGATATCGAACGGAACAATCCTTATGATAAATACTGATTTTATAGGGTAATTGTTGCTTACCCTCAAGACTCTTACTGGTAAATGAGTCAACCTTTTTGTTTATTCTCTCATTAGTTAAATAGCTATCAAAATGACTGAGGAATTCATCTTGTGTATAGCCTAATATTTTTGTAATTGATGAACTGACATAGCTAAAGACACCTTCAGTATCATGACGATAAAAAAAGTAATAATTCTCTAAATTATCAATAAGCTTTCGATATTTTGATTCACTTTTTTTAAGAGCCAAAAGTGCTTCATTACGTTGCTGACTTTCTTCAATCAGTTGTTGTTTTTGTTTATAGGTATGCAAGTTAAAATAGACTAATAGGTACAAAATAGTTGCAATTAGGAAATAACCAGCCAGATATTGATAGACAATCCTTTTTTGATTTAAATAAATATTGTCGATACTTCTGTGTATTGTTAAGTTGGCAAGACCGGTGTAAGAATAAGTCAGACTAGCTGTTTCAATGATTTTGTGTATTGTTATTATTGGAGACTTATAATAGGCCAGTTGAAAGCCATTTTTAGTCAACAGCTTAATTTCTACTATTTCAGATGATTTTTCGCCCCAATTGACAATAAAATCCTGTGTTTCTTTATAATTTCTTTTTTGCAGTTTTTCTTTAACAAGAATTGAAATCAGCTTAAAACTATCTTTAGATTCTTGAGAAGCCATTTTTAGCTCATGTTGTAAATCAGACTTAGATAAAAACCAGCCAGAAAAAAATAACAATATTAATATAACAGCCAGAGCTGTCCATATTTTGTATTCCTTACTACTAGCTTTTGTTATCAACATAATTTTATTATTATTTTTATTTTAATGCGAATGAAGATATTCTTCTGCAGAAATTATTGCTTTTAGATTAGTATAGTCACTGTCAGTTGCAGGCACAAGAGCACTGATATCTTTTTTTATACCCTGAAGAACAGCTAAACCATCATTTGAATTTTTCATATTTATTAGAATTTCCCGCAATATCTGAATCTGTTTTTGTGGGAGCTTAGAACTTGTCACAAACAAATGCTCAGATATTTTTGGCGTTTTTGCCAGTAACCTTAAGCCATAAGCCTGATAGCTTTTAAATACAGCAGGCTTTACAGCACCTACATCAAAATCCCCTGATAACACGGCTAATGCAATATCCTCATGCGTTGCAAGTGGTTGGTTGACAATTATTTTATCATTAATAATTCCAGTCTGATGCAATTGATAGTGAGGTACAATAAAGCTCATCGTTGAATTGGTATTGCCCAATGCTATACGTTTTTTTTTCAACTCAGCTAATGATTTTATATTACTATCTTTTCGGACAATAAAGACACCTTGAAAAAAAGATTGTCCATTGACTTCTAATTTGGCCAATATAGGTTTCAAACCATATAAATTCACTAATTTCACATAGGATACAGGTCCCATATAAGCAATATCTACTTTATCAGTTCCAATATATTCAATATGTTCTTCATAATTACTACCAATTTTGAGTATGATATTAAACCCTGATTGAAGACTAAGGTAATTAACCAGAGGGGTAAATCTTTTTTCTATTTCAACTGGGGATAAGAAAGGATGTACCGCCAGGGTTAAAGTTTCTTTGGCATACACATTTTGACAGAAAGAAAGCAGCATTAACCACATTATAGTGTTAGTTTGCAAACAACATTTTAACATATTTAACCTCCTCTCTTAAAAGTAATAAAAAAATAAGTATATCATATGTTATTACAAGCGAGATTTTAATCCAGAATAACGCCAGCTTCGCTCATTCAATGCTGATTTCCATACGGCTTCACTGCCAATAATAGTTAAGTGTTCCTTTGCTCTGGTCAATCCGGTATAAAGTAATTCAGGGCTTAGGATGCTCATCGTTTTTTGAGGTAAAACAATGGCCACATGATTAAACTCTGAGCCCTGAGTTTTATGAATTGTCATGGCATAGACTGTTTCAATGGCAGCTAGGCGAGCCAGACTAATATGACGATATTGACCCTCTTCTTTTTCAAACCAGGCCACTAATTTTCCATTATCATCCGGCCAGATTAATCCTATATCACCATTAAATAAATTTGTGGTATAACTATTTTGCACCATCATAATAGGACGGCCTTTATAATTGCCTCCGGGATTAATGGCTTTATTTTTTCTTTTCAGCTGTTGTTCTATTACCTCATTGATATGCACCACTCCCCTTTTACCTACTCTGGTAGGCAATAAAATTCTAAATGCTGACAGTACTGAAAAAGCATCGTTTAAATTTTTAGCCATAGATATTTTTAAAAAGTAATGTTTACAAGACTGGCTTAGCCAGCTTTCATAGAGGGAATCAGTAAGATAAGTTAATTCACTATTTTTTTCCTGTTCAAGATAAATAGATTGCTGCTCATTTTGTTTCAATCGCTGCCAGCTCAGTTGAGACTGTGCTGAAATCACCTCTGTTGCAATTGCACCAATTTCACCTCCAAAACGACGACTCTGTGTCAATAGAGTCAAATGACTATAGTGGCTGCTATTATTTTCAGGGACAGCTTGCCCACTAATGGACTTTATTTGTGAAGCAGCATCTGATTGATACCCCGAATGTTCTCGACAAACAATATCAGCTAAAACATTACCGGTTTCCACTGAAGGTAACTGATCAGCATCTCCCAATAAGATTAATCGAGCCTCGACCGGTAATGCCCGCAACACACGAGCCATCATCGGTAAATCGATCATAGACACTTCATCAATTAATAGCACATCACATTTCAGCAGATGTTTTTCATTATGGGTTAATTTTAGACTTTGCGGACGAAAACCCAATAATCGATGTAAGGTAGTGGCTTCTTCCGGGATTGAATTAACAATGAAATTACCTACATTATTAATTTTTAAATCCTCTTTAGCACTGGCAATAGATTCTTTTAAACGCTGTGCTGCTTTACCTGTCGGTGCAGACATTAATATTTTTAATTGCCCATCATGAACCGCCTGTAAAGTGGCTAAAAGTCTTGTCACCGTATATGTTTTACCCGTACCCGGTCCTCCGGAAATAATACTCAACTTACGTCCCAAAGCATTAGCCACTGCAACTTTTTGCCAGTCAATATCATTATTTAACAAGCTTTGATTAAATAATTGGCTGAAAATAGTTTTGGCTTTTGACTGTTCTTGTTCCGAAAGCGGTGATAAATTGATACGCTGGGCAATACTTTGTGCCACCTCAACTTCATACTGCCAATAGCGACGTAAATATAATGCCTGTTGTTCCAGAACTATAGGTGCATTATCCTCAATACTAATGAACAAACCTTCCAGGCTTTGATGGAGTGTTTGCAGAGATGGGAAAGCATAGCCTGTTTGATTATTATCCTCATCAGCCCAGAAAATTTTATCTGCAACTTCAAGCAAAGGTAAGCAGGAATGACCCTGACGTAGTGCCCATTGTAATGCGATCAGCAAATGAAAAAGCACCACTTCTTCCTGCAGGTCCAACTCTTTCGTTATTTGACTGGCCAGAAAATAATCTATAGCCTCAATATCATTTAATTGCTGCTGACATGCAGCACTATCGGCATAAATCATGTCATTGCTTCCTGAATAATTTCACCCTGAAAAACCTTATCTAATTGTTCAAGTAAGCTTAAATCAATAGCTGTATGAAAAATACCATAAGGCTTCGTATTTTCAGCACTCATACCACGTAAGTATAAATAATAAACCCCACCAAAATGTAATCCAGGATCATAATCAACTATTCTTGTTTTAAGATAGCGGTGTAAAGCCAGGGAATAAATCAGATATTGCAAATCATAAAAATGCTGCTGATTATTATTCTTTAAAGCCTGCCAGTCATAATCTTCAAACTGATCACCAAGGTGAGTAGACTTGTAGTCTGCCACATAAAAACATCCATTATGTTCAAATATTAAATCAATAAAACCGCGCATCATTCCTTCTAATTGTTTTTTTTCAGGTAGGTTTATTGTTTGTGTATCACCACGATGAACTTGCAAACAGGCACTCAGTGAATCTATTTTCATTTCATGCATAGGGAAATAAAATTCAGTTTCACGCAAGGTTTGTGACCAGGATAAATCAGCCATTTTAAATGCTGTACTTTCAGGCACAATACCTGGTAATGTTGTCTGCAGACAATCATCAAGCCATGAAATCAGTTGTGATTGCTCTACTTCATCTAAACCACCAAAACGACGTAAGGGGGTTTCTATTGGCCAGTCCGTTGTGGTACTAAAATTTGTATGCTCCAGAATATCATGCAGTAAATTTCCTGTGTCCGCACCTTTACGCAGAGAAAAACGTAATAAGTTTACAGCTGTTTTATGATTATTAGTTACAGTATCATCATCACTTCGATCTTTCTGTTCCTGACGTATAGAATAGCTTTCACGCATTAGAGATGAAAATGAGTTCAAGGACCATTGATCATCAATGGTATGATTTAATTTTGAAATTGTTAATTGTTTATTTTGTTCTATATGAGTATGACGAGCAGGTATTGAATCCTGACCATCTTGAATTATGATAAGAGAGCTGCTTTTTTCACTACTATCCACTAATTGTTCTAATGATTCTTGCCAGGCATTATCTGCAGAGACTTTAAGAGTCAATCCCAGGGGTGACGTTGCACTCTTTTTAAAAGGGGCAATCCCGAGATAACAACGATGAGCGGCCCGGGTTATGGCCACATATAATAATCGAATGGTCTCTGCATGCCCTTCTGCTGTTGCCAGTTCAATGGCTTCTTCACTTTGTCCTATCTGGCATTTAGGCTGATAGGTTTTAGCATCATGATATTCATAATACTCCTGCAAAGTATTACCAAAGCGCACCGGATCCTTATATGCACTGGCAAAGGGAATAAAAACAATAGGATATTCCAGACCTTTGGAGCCATGTTGAGTCACTATACGAATAAGATTAGCATCACTTTCCAGACGTAATTGTGCTTCATCAAGCATATTATCAGCTCGACATTGATCACTAAACCACTTAAGTAATTGCTGAGGATGTTTATATTGTCTGGAAGCCTGTTGTAATAATTCAGCCAGATGGATCATATTAGTCAGTGAGCGTTCATGTTGTGAAGGTTCTGGCTGATAATCATCGGCAATCAACTTCATTAACATGGTCATACAACTTTTTTCAACCCAGATACTGCGTAATAGAACAGCTCTTTCCCGCTCTGCTTCCCAGGCCTGTTCAGAATCCTGCTCATGATATAAAGCTAATTTTTCTGCATTTCCGCCCATTAAATAAGTGGATAAAGCCCTAGTCAATAACGTATTATTTTCACATTCAAGCACGCCTTTAAGTACGCGTAATAATTCTTCTGCCTGCTGGCTTTTAAAAATATTTTCTTTTCCACTGAGGTAGACCGAAGGAAAATTATAGCGGGATAATGTATCTCGTATAATCTGTGCTTCAGCACCGCTGCGAACCAGAATTGCAATATCTTTTTCTTGTACAGGTACTGCTACCTGCTCATTATTGCAAATAGAATTAAGATTAACTTTACTTAGTAAGCGACTGATTTCCATTACACACCAGTTAGCTAACCCCTGTTTTAAATCATCTGTAGTTGCATATCCCTTTGTTCCGCTTGGCTTGGCAACCTCCGATAAATAACAATAATTAATCGCTGAAAATTGTTTATCCGGATCATCAAAAGTATATTTTGCTGCTGCCGCTTTATCTGTAGCATTAATCTTTTCATAAGAAATATCATAACCAAAAACTTCACTACTTCTTTGTTGATCCGGGGACTCACCTAAAAAAAGACGATTATAACCACTTACAAGCCCTGCCACTGAGCGCCAGTTAGTATCCATATACCAGTGATAATCAGCTGCCTCTCGTGCAGATAAATAAGTAAAAATATCACCACCACGAAAAGCATAAATAGCCTGCTTGGGATCACCTATCATAAATAAGCCACTATGCTCAACAGATTTAGCATATAGACAATCCAGAATGGCATATTGATTAGGATCGGTATCCTGAAATTCATCGACTAAGGCCACTGGATATTGTTGACGTAGTCTATTGGCCAGGTCCTGTCCATCTGCACTTTGTAATTTTTGACTGAGATAGCTAATCAAATCATCAAAGTCCATTATCGCCAGTTGTTTTTTTGCTATGACAAATTTTTCACGAATAATCTTAATTCCCTGTACTATAAGTTTTGATCTCAGGGCGTTGTGATATTTTTTTAATTCCTCATTATGAGCTTTTAGAGCCTTATTATAATTTTGTTTAAATTCATAAACAGGTC
The DNA here is from genome assembly GCA_015222495.1 of Pseudomonadota bacterium. Classification (GTDB taxonomy): domain Bacteria; phylum Pseudomonadota; class Gammaproteobacteria; order GRL18; family GRL18; genus GRL18. Next base: position 8,145 of record JADFVK010000050.1, on the reverse strand, counting down.
TGAGTAATTGTTTTATTTCTGCATAAGCCTTTTTGGCAAAACGACCTTGTTTTAAAAAATCTCCTTCCAGTACTGAACAAGCTCTAATATTTTTATCTTCCTGCAACCATAAAATAAATAATGACCAGGCTTTATTTAAAACTTCAGATTCAGTATGACCATTAATAAATTCTGCAAAGATTTTGCTTTCATTATCTTTTAGAATTGATAGATATTTTATTTTTTGTTGCTGAAAATCTGCTAAAAAAGTACTGCTTAAACTAACTTCTTCAATGGCAAGCAAATCTTCTGAAGCACTGATAGCACGATAAAAAGTACTCAAAAATTGTTCTGGAATATGCCAGTTATTTTCTTCCAGTAATTTAAAATCAGCAGTGTTTTGAGCAATCTTACGCAGCCAGTCACGTATGGACTCCAGCAATAATTCACTACAATCAGATTCCATAGAAATTTCCAATGAAAGCCCACTGGCAAAGGCCTGACTACTTAATGCTCTGCTGCAAAAACCATGAATAGTAAAAATGGATGCCTCATCCAGTTCTAATAAGGCCGGCTTTAATTTTTGTATCGCCTGCTGTTTATTAAAAGTCGCTTCCATGACATTATAAAAGGGATCAGTATCACCCAAAGAGCCCCAGTTTGATAAGGCATTACGCAATTCCTTATCAATACGCCCACGTAATTCCTCAGTAGCAGCCTTGGTAAAAGTCATGACTAATATCTGCTGTACAGTTAAATTTTTTTCCAATAATAAGCGGATATAAAGCCGGGTGACATTGTAGGTTTTACCGGTACCAGCACTGGCTTCAATTAAGTGCCGGCCAGATAAAGTCAATGTTGCTGTATCTATTTTTTTTAGAGAGTAGTTATTTTGTTTGTTATCCATTTTATTGTTTCTCCATCAGTTGCTGATAGAGTACATGATAGGTATCAAATAATTGCTGATGAATATCTAATGTCAACTCTGGAATTTGAGGATAGAACCATTGAAAATAGGCTTCCACATCGAGTCCGGAAATATTATAGCCACTTAGAATGACTTTCATCCATGCTTTATACTGCTTAGGATCTTCAGATAATTTTTCAAAGTCATTAATATTTTTGTTTTTTTCCAGTAATACCTTCCCCAAACGAGCATGGATTAAAGCAGGCTTGCATAAGCCCTCTTTCCAGATCCCAATTAATTGCTCTAATTGAGACATTGCTTCACGACTAGCAATATCTTCAGCTAAAACAATAGTTTCTACTTTCTTTTCCTTTTTATTAAAAAACAAACCCTGTGTTTCTATAGTATTATCTGCAACAACTATAGCCACCAGATGACTTAACCAGAGTCGCATATCATCTTTTGCCTTACGACTGGCTGGTCGCCAAAGTAATAATTGTTTTCCTTGTACCAGCCAGTTTAATTCAGCTTCTATTTGAATGCCTGCAATATTGACACTCACATGTTTGGTCACTATTTGACCTTTATTTAAAATAGCCTGAGAAAAATTTTCTGCATCTTCCTGCCAGGCATCTAACTTATCAATTGACAGTGGTGATTCTGGTAAATGACCGCTTAATTCATAACTCAAACGAGTGACTTCTGAACCATCCATATCTCCTGTGAGTAGGCTTTGACAGAATTCATCACGAATTTGATAATCTATTAGGCCATCCACTACAAATGGCTCAGCATCATCAATCTGTTCCTCATAATTTTCAAATTTTAAATTTAAACGTTCCAGTGAAAACTCTTTAAGCGGATTATCAAAAAAACGTACTAATTGTTCAAGACTAATGCTCTTATCTTTGAAATCCATTGGCGCTAATTGCAGCAGATTATTTCTAAGCTGACCTTTTTGAATCATGCGCATCCAACTGGGATCAAAACTGGCAGTTTTATCAGAATAGCAAGCCTGACTGAAAGGATGCAGTGCTTCCTCTTTTAGTTGAGACTTTTCTTCCTTAGTTTCACCTAGTAGTTTCCAACCATAGAATTTTTCAAGATAATTCATTAGTTCTTTAAGAATAAGACTAGGCTGACGCTCACTATTTTTATGAATATCTCGTCCCTGATAACTCAGGTATAAATTATTGCGTGCGGATATCAGGGCTTCCAGAAATAAATACCGATCATCTCCACGACGGGAACGATCGCCCTTTTGATGCTGGCTCTGAGTTATCAGGTCAAAACTCATGGGCATACTCTGACGTGGAAATTGACCGTCATTTAAACCTAGAATAGCAATGACTTTAAAGGGAATACTACGCATTGGTATCATCGAGCAAAAAGTGACTTGCCCTGTCATGAAATGATTACCGGAATCGGGTAGGCCAAAGTGATGCTGCAGATAATTACGCATCACATCGTATTCAATCAAATGACTATAATTAGCCTGAGCTGTATTTTCTGCCAATGAGTGAATCACTTTTTGAATCAGTTCATTGGCTGATTGTTCTTCACTTTGCAGCATAAAAAAGTGTGACATTAATTCCAGCAAATAGGTCTGCCAACCTTCTGCTGTACGTGATTGTCGTAGTGCTATTGTATGATAGCGCAGGCGTTCTAATAATTGCATGAGTCGGCCCAATAAGACCGCCTGCTGACCTTCTACATGGGGTAATAACAAACGATTATTACTAATTATCGGGGAATCACTTTGGGCAAAACCAAGTAAAAGTCGTTCCAGGCCCCATTGCCAGGTAAACATTGCTGATGATTCTTCTAAGTCTGCTAACTGCTGTTTATGCTCTGCATCTCTAGCCCAGTGAATAGATGCTTCCTGCAGCCACCACTCAATGGTTTCCAGTTCAGAACTTTCAAAACCAAACTTCAATTGGATAGCAGGCAGACGCAAATAATCAAGAACCTTGCTAATCTCAAAGCGACTATCAGGCAATTGTAATAAATCTGACAAAGTGCCAATCAAAGGCTCAGCATTCATTAAAGTTCTATCTGCAATAGAACAGGGTAAACGTGGCTTATCATCAGTTTCCTGTTTATCCCAGGGACGACGAAAAACAGCTTCTATATAGGGCGCATAATCTTCAATAGCAGGACACATAACCACGACATCCTGTGGTTTCCAATCCGGATGGTCATTAAAGAGATGTAATAAATAATCATGTAAGGCCTGAATTTCTCTTAATTCACTATGACTGGAGCTAATAGTAATTGATTGATCTATTAAACTGGCTGCTTGTTCTGCTTCATACCTTGGTTCACTAAGAGTTAAAATATCCCTTTGAATTGAGGCTAGAATAGTTTGAGGAGTAATAGTTTTACAGTCTGTAATGACTTCATTTTTATCATCATAAAATAGATTAACTTCTTCACTGAAAGCACTGATTTCATAACCTTTTACTTCTTGAAGTAAGTTAAAAAACTCCTTGCCCTGCTGGCCTAGATTTGACAGTAATGAATTAGTTGTTGAGCTTGAATTTGAGCTTTTCGAGGCATCATCATCTTCATTCTCAGCGAGCCATTGTTCAACTTTCTTTTCCCGTAATTGGCGAGCCATTTTCTTATCACTGCGAATATCACCCCAAAATTCCACACAGGGGTTGAGATAAAACAAATGAATATTACATTGCCCCTGTGCTGAAAGTGCATTAAAAAACTCTAAAGTTTGTGCTGCCATGGTATTGATGGCAAAAATCATAATTTGTTTTGGTAAATTATCCCCGGAATAATCTGCAATAGCTTCAATGGCTTTTTGCTGCAGCATAAGAGGATGACAAGGCTCTTGTGAAACTAATTGTCGCCATAACCAAGACTGCCATTGCTCAGTCTCTTTATCTATGAGTGTTTCATTTTCTATACTTTTATTTGCTTCCCAGGTCATTAACCAGGCAGGACGAAACATCATATATTGTTCAAAGACATCCCCTAGTTTAGTTGCCAACTGAAAACGTTTTAGTTTATCAGGCTGCTCTGTCTCCCCTGCCCAATAATGAAAAGCCTGAGTAAATTCAGAATTGCTGGTAAATTCAACAGCAGACATTAAACTGTCTATACGCCAGGCCAGTATTTCACGTCTATATGCAGACTGCCTGGGTACTTCATCAGAGGCTAAAAGGTTTCTGGCTAAATCCCAAATAAAACTAGCCGGCATCTGAAACTGATAATTCATGGCAATACCCTGAATTTTTGCCAGTTCCAGATTTAACCAATGCTGAATCCCTTTGCTTTCAACCAGAATGGTATCAGGAGATAAGATATTATTATCATCACGATACGATTGCACCGCTTTTAATAATACAACTAAATCTTCCATTTTATTGGATGGATATACTGTCAACATAACTTAGCCTGTTTGAAACTTTAAAGAACATATTAACGAATGGATTATAGAGAGTTTTTAATTAATAAATTACTGATAACAAACTGTCTCCAACTATGACCGTATCCCCCTCTTTTATATTAATAGATATAATAGCCCCGGATTGGCTGGCACGTATTTCCGTTTCCATTTTCATCGCTTCAAGAATAATTAAAACATCTCCTTCATTGAATTGCTGTCCCTCAGTGACAAGAACTTTAAAAATTGTACCGCTTAACGGGGCATCAATACTTTCATCATTAGATTTAGCAGATGCTGCAGGTTTAGAAATATTACTGACTTCTCCTCCTTCATCCACCTGAACGGTATAAGATGTACCATCAACGGTGACAGTATAAATGTTGGGTGTTGTTTTTGAATGTGGATTAGTTGAGCTTGAAGCTAAGTTTGAGCTATCCTCAATAGAGGGTACAGCTTCAAAAGCATCAGGATTATTTCGATTTTCAAGAAAATTCAGCCCCACCTGTGGAAACAGGGCATAGATTAAAACGTCCTCGATTTCATTTTCTGCCAAAGTAATTTTTTTAACAATGGCTTTACTATTCAATTCTTTAGTTAATTGTTCAAGTTCCGCTGCAATATTATCAGCAGGTCGACAAGTTATAGCGTCTGATCCCTCTAAAACTTGCATCTGCAATTCTTTATTAACCGTAGCAGGTGTTGCACCATATTCTCCCTTTAAAATCCCCTTTGTTTCATTGGTAACGATTTTATATCGTTCACCATTGAGTACATTCAATACCGCCTGAGTACCAACAATTTGTGAAGTTGGTGTCACCAATGGGATATACCCCAGATCCGCTCTTACTTTTGGAATTTCATATAGCACTTCATCAAATTGTTCACTGGCTCCCTGCTGTTTTAACTGGTTTTCCATATTAGTCAACATTCCGCCGGGAACCTGGGCAACTAATATACGTGAGTCAATACCCTTTAGTGAACCTTCAAATTTAGCATATTTTTTTCGTATCTGACGAAAATAATCGGCGATATCTTCTAATTTTAACAAGTCCAGACCCGTGCTGTTTTCATCTTCCATCATAGCTACAATGGCTTCAGTCGCTGAATGGCCATAGGTCATGCTCATCGATGAAATTGAAGTATCCACATTATCAACCCCTGCTTCAATAGCCTTAAGAATGGTTGCTGTTGACAGACCTGTAGTGGCATGACTATGCAGATGAATGGGTACTTCCAATTCATTCTTAAGACGCGAGACTAATTTGTAGGCATCATAAGGCTTCAATAAACCCGCCATATCTTTGATACAGATTGAATGTGCACCCATATCCTGTAATTGTGCTGCAAGCTCCAGCCATGAATCTAAAGTATGTACCGGGCTGGTGGTATAAGAAATAGCAGCCTGAGCATGTTTATCATTATCAAGCACGGCTTTAATGGCAGTAGCAAAATTTCTCGGATCATTCATCGCATCAAAAACACGAAATACATCAATACCATTAATAGCGGCACGTTCTACAAACTTTTTCACTACATCATCGGCATAATGACGATAACCTAGAATATTTTGTCCTCTAAACAGCATCTGTTGAGGTGTATTAGGCATGACTTCTTTTATTTTCCGAATTCTCTCCCAGGGATCTTCTCCCAGATAACGAATACAGCTATCAAAAGTTGCACCTCCCCATGACTCAACCGACCAATAACCAATCTGATCCAGTTTTTCAGCAATCGGCAGCATATCATCCAGTCGCATTCGAGTGGCCAATAAAGATTGATGTCCATCACGTAAAACTAATTCTGTAATACCCAATTTCTTTTTTACTATTGGTACTTCTGGCATAAATAACTTAACCTTTTTGGCGATGCTGATGTATGGCTGCACTGATCACTGCAGTGAGTGTGTTATCAGGTATTTGTTTGTGATCTGTTTCAATAGGATCTATTTCAATAGGTTTTTTTTCAATTAAAGTAACCATTTTTGACATTATAGTCATACAAAATATAAGTAAAATAAGGAATGCAAACACAGTACTCATTCCCATCAGCATTAATTCAAAGCCTAATTGCATAATAATAGCTCACTTAAAAAATTGACAATTCAAACACTTAATAAACAAATAACATAAAATACTTTAAGTCGTTAATTGACGATAAATATCAGAAACCTTCAAGGGTAGTTTATTAATATAATCAATTAAAGCATAATTTGCAGCACCATACAGATGCGTTAAATAATCCCCTGCATCTTTAGCTCAGCATAACTTTCCACCACAGCATCAATATCCAGCTCATCTCCATTGATCTGTCGTTTTAACAACTTTTCTTCACTTTTTAATGCTTCAAAATTGCGTCTAAGAGATTTTACTATACCTCGATACTGCAGCAAAGTATTTGAGATAATGTTGTCTAATATGATTCTGTGCAAAATCTGTGCTGTTTAACAAGACCTTAATAGAAAGCTGCAGACCATACTGCTGTTCCTGAGCGTTGAATGATGCCATCTGTTTTGCCGGACCGGTAGCTGAGTGACGAAAAGATAGTACTGGATCTAAAAATTGATCCAGTTTTTCTTCCATTTGATCTGCATTAAGCAAGGAATTATTGTCTGATACCTCTCGGCTATGATGTGCGGTCAAAATAAAGAAGCACTTAATTCATTAATTGCCGCCAGTATTTCAGCATTATCTTGACTTAGCAAATCCATCCCCTTATACAAAAATGACATAGCTAATAATAGCATGAAGATTAAGGACTAATAATAAATAATTAATTTTTTAAAAGAAATATTACAAGTCATTCGTTTTTGCTATAATTTAATTTTAAAACTTTGTCGAGTAAAGAATTTGAATATTATTGAAAAAGTTTTTGAAAGCAGTTTATGGAATTCAAGATTATAACTCATAGTATAAACAGGTATCTAAACTTTATAATATATAAAATTTTAATCAGGTAAACACTATTGGGAAATAAGTCGATAATAAAGTGGATATGTCATCGTGGACTATCACAAGACTATGATGAAAACAGCCTAAATTCGTTTACATTAGCCTGTGAAGCTGGCTTTACCTGGTTAGAGACCGATCTACATACTACACAAGATAATCATATCGTCCTTTGCCATGATCTAAATCTAAGTAAAGTTTCCTATTCTCCTCGAAACATTACACAAATGAGTCGCCTGGATTTAGAAGATATCCAACTAAGAAAAGGAGGTAAACTATTATTTCTTGATGAATTCATGCTGAAATTTAACCAACAAAATTGGGTTTTTGATATTAAACCTGCCTCTGCAATGTCTACTATAAATATTCTTAAAACTATTCTAATTAAGGATAAAACTTTATTAGATAAAATAATATTCCTCTTTTGGAGTGAAGAAATTCAGAAACTTTTTTTAAATGATTTTCCTGAAGCTATTTGTTTTCCACGTAAAGATGAGTGTTACCGAGCAGCTATTACAGCTCTTTTAGGCTTAGCTCTATTAGGTAAAATAAAAGCAAACAGAATATACTCTGTCCCTCCAAAATTATTTGGTCTACCCCTGCTTACCCCAAGGATTGTGAAAATATTCCATCGTTATAATGCACAGGTGATTGGTTATTTGCCTGAAACTGCAAGTGAAACACAACAATGCATTGATGCAGGCGTTGACTATATTCTAAGCAATAACTATCCTGTCAATACTTAACTTTTCAGTATTTAACAGCCCTTAGTAGAAAAAGCTATTTTAACAAAAACAGATAACATATAATTTTCTTAACCGTTTATTTTTTGTAACTACTCAGTCTAAATTAACAAAAGTCTTGTGGTTGCTTGTTTTTAGTACTTAGAACTGTCTGAACGTAGTGAGTTT
>JADFVK010000262.1 GCA_015222495.1 Pseudomonadota bacterium | reverse complement strand
CATAACTCAAATGCAATAGTGATAGCTGATCGAGATGGTGTAATTGAGCATGTAAATCCTAAATTTACTCAGATCACTGGTTACACAGATCATGAAATAGTCAATAAATGGCCTGATATTATTCGCTCTAGCAATACGACGGATGATGTGTATAAAGACCTTTGGGCGACTGTGTTATCAGGTCATGAATGGCGAGGTGAGCTACAAAATCGTAAGCAAAATGGTGATCTGTACTGGGCGAGAGAGTTAGTCGCCCCAATGTTAGATGAAAATGGCAATGTTACTCATATTGTTGTAACACAAGAAGATGTTACTGAAGCAAGAAGGTTAAGTGAAAAAACGTCATATCAAGCAAGTCATGATCTTTTAACTGGGTTGATTAATAGACAAGAGTTTGAGTTACGATTAGATCGTGTTATTAGTGCGTCTAAACGTGATTTAACGGAACATGCGGTATGTTTTCTAGATTTAGATAAGTTTAAAATTGTTAATGATACATGCGGTCATGTTGCTGGAGATGAATTGTTACGCCAGTTGGGAGCTTTAATGCAAAATAATACCCGTCAGCGTGATACTTTGGCGCGACTAGGGGGAGATGAGTTCGGATTATTAATGGAGCATTGTAGTATCGAAAAGGCATATAGTGCCTGCGAACAAATTATTACTTTATTAGAAGATTTCCGTTTTCATTGGGAAGACCATATTTTTACTTTAGGAGCAAGTATTGGTTTGGCTGTTATAGATCTGCATATTAAAGATGGTGAAGAAGTACTAAGAAATGCAGATTCAGCTTGTTATATAGCAAAAAACTTAGGTCGAAACCAAGTGCAAGTGCATACCGATGATAATGCACGATTACAGCAACGGAAAGGTGAAATTCAGTGGAGTAAAATCATTGAAGAGGCCTTAGAGGACAATTCCTTTTTATTGTATGTTCAAGAAATAAAATCGTTAAAGTATCCTGATAAAGCAGTTGATTATGAGGTGTTGCTTCGTTTAGAAATGCCAGATCAAAGTATTGTGCCGCCTGGGGCCTTTTTATCTGCTGCAGAGCGTTATAATTCAATAATAAATATTGATAGATGGGTTGTTAAAACAACATTAAATTGGATCAGCAAGCATGCAGAACAGTTAAATAATATTAATACCTTTGCTATTAACCTGTCGGGGAAATCGATGGGAGATGAGGCAATGCTAGGCTTCATTATTAAACAATTTGAGCAAGGTGATGTTCCTCCAGAGAAGATCAAGTTTGAAATTACCGGAACTGAGGCAATTACTAATTTGCGAGATGCTACGGTGTTTATAAAAACCTTACATGATTTTGGTTGTCGGTTCGCATTAGATGACTTTGGTAGTGGCTTATCATCATTTGCATATTTGAAAAATCTGAAAGTTGATTACTTGAAGATTGACGGCATGTTTGTTAAAGGTATCTTAGATAATCCTTTAGATTATGAAATGGTGAAAGCGATTAATGATATTGGTCATGTGATGGGCTTAGAAACGATTGCAGAATTTGCTGAAAGTCAGGCCGTGTTAGATAAGCTTGAAATGGTAGGTGTTGATTATGCTCAAGGGCATGTATTAGGCAGACCATTCCCGATTGATTCTTTATTGAGCCGTTAATAGTTAGAGTTATGAAGCGACGACAATTTTTGGCTTTGTCATTATTGAATCCTATGCTTAGTTTTTCTGATTCACGCGTGAAAACGGGTTTGGTACTAGATGATAAGTTTTTACATCATCAAATAAGTCCTGCACATCCAGAAAAGCCAGCACGTTATCAGGCAATAAAACAGCAACTACAAGACAGTGATTTAATTAATAAAACGCTTAGCATTCACCCAATTGAGAATGCCGAACAGTGGTTGACGTTAGTTCATTCAAAGCAACATATAGCAAAGATAAAACAACAAGTAGAAATACATAAAAATGCAGTATTAGCGACAGCAGGTGTATTAGCCGCTGTTGATGCCGTCTGTCGGGGAATCGTTACAAATGCCTTTTGTGCATCAAGACCACCAGGGCATCATGCAATGAATACTGGGCAAGAAGAAGGGTTTTGTTATTACAATCATATTGCCATTGCCGCACGGTACGCCCAGCAACACTATAATCTTAAAAAAGTCCTAATCATAGACTGGGATTATCATCATGGTAATGGTACCGAGTGGGCTTTTTATTCTGATCCAAGCGTG
>JADFVK010000261.1 GCA_015222495.1 Pseudomonadota bacterium | reverse complement strand
AGAAGCCTTTAGCCAAATTTATATTACTTAAGGTAATAAGCCTATATTCAGTTAATATTCATTTAATTGTGCTAATATTAAGCCTAAAATTACATAATAACGGTGAATTATATGAATTCTATTCTAAGCTTAAATCCTTACTCCATTCGTCAGTTCTTTCTAGGTCTAATTATCAGTTTAAGTGTTATTTCCTGTGTCACCATCAATATTTATTTTCCTGCCGCTGCCGCTGAAGAAGCAGCAGAAAAAATTGTAGATGAAGTATTAAATATAGATACTGATGAGGCAAAACCTGAACCACAATCTTTTTACCAATCAAAACCTAATAATTTTACTTTAGAAAAGAACTTTAATAACACTTTTAATAACAACACCTTTATTATATCAATTATCGATCTTTTTATTCCCGTAGCTCATGCAGCACAGGCAAATATCTCAATTGAAACAGCAAAAATTCGTTCTATACGTAATAGTATGGGAAAGCGTCAAACTAAGTTACGTCCATTTTATCAATCAGGAGCTATTGGCTTTACAAATAATGGCTTAATTGCCGTTACCGGTGTAAAAAGTCTATCAGCAAAACAAAAATCAACAGCCAATAAGCTCATTAATGCTGAAAATAATGATCGTAATAAACTCTATAAAGAAATTGCAAATGCTAATGGTCATCCCGAATGGCAGAGTGATATACAAAAAACATTCTCCCATACCTGGATAAATAAGATTTCAGCAGGCTGGATGTATCAAACCAGCTCAGGAAAGTGGCAGAAAAAATAACAGATATAGCTTGCTATGAACCTCACAGTTCTCTATAATCTAGCGCATTAATTCACACACCTTTTTTAAGGTTCGTGGCAAAATGGAATATTAGTTTCCGACCTATTTTATTTTTAATCAAATAAAATAGGAATTAAGAGTGGGCCTTTGGCCCATTTTTTTTTGCCCATGGAAGTGGAAGGGCTTATACTACTAGTTATTTTTTTGAGAACAATTATTTGAGTATTAAAACTGAACAATTAGAAGCATTATTAGAACCTATAATCAGTTCAATGGATTATGAATATGTGGGACTGGATTATACCTCACAAGGTCGTCACTCTATTTTAAGAATTTATATTGATTCTGCCGCTGGTGTTAATGTTGATGATTGTGCCAAGGTCAGCCATCAGGTTGGTTCTGTATTAGATGTGGAAGACCCCATTAGTGATGAATATACTTTGGAAGTTTCATCACCCGGAATGAACCGCCCCCTGTTTAAATTGGCTCATTATGAGCAGTTTATTGGCGAAGAAGCTAAATTCAAAACTTTTCGTCCGCAAAATGGTGAAAATATAGGTACTGGTCAACGTAAATTTAGAGGTTTTATTACTTCTGTTGATGGCAATAATATTCAATTTACTATTGAAGAGAATCAAATAATAAGCATTGCTTTTTCTGAGATAGAAAAAGGTAATTTAGTTGCTAAATTTTAGTCAGTAATTTCATAATCGTTAAGGTCATAATATGAGTAAAGAAATCCTCCTGGTTGTTGATGCTGTATCACATGAGCGTGGTATAGAAAAAGAAATAATCTTTCAGGCTCTGGAGTTAGCACTGGCTTCAGCAACCAAGAAAAAATATACCAAGGATATTGAAATTCAAGTTGTCATTGATAGAGAATCCGGTGATTATGAAACTTTTCGTTGCTGGCAAGTACTGGATGATGAAGTTGATCCTTTTGAATATTATGATAAACAAGTACTGCTTTCCAGAGTTATTGATGAAAACCCGGAGATAAAGCCTGGTGAATTTATTAAAGAACCTGTTGATTCTGTTGAGTTTGGTCGAATTGCTGCACAGGCTGCCAAACAGGTTATTGTACAAAAAGTAAGAGAAGCTGAAAGAAAGAAAGTCGTTGATGAATACCAGGAACGTATTGGTGATATGCTTTCAGGAACAGTTAAACGTATTGAACGCGGTAATGTTATTGTTGATATCGGTAATAATATTGATGCTGTCATTAAACGAGAAGATATGATTCCTCGTGAGCCGGTTCGCAATGGCGATAGGGTTCGTGGTTACTTAAGTGAAGTTAAAACACAAAATAGAGGACCTCAGCTTAGTTTAAATAGAGTTTCTAATGATTTCTTAATAGCCTTATTTAAAATTGAAGTACCTGAAATAGGCGATGGTTTAATTCAAATTCATAGTGCTGCACGTGATCCTGGTTTAAGAGCCAAAATAGCTGTTGAAGCACATGATGAGCGAATTGATCCTATTGGTGCCTGTGTTGGTATGCGAGGGTCCAGAGTTCAGGTGGTCTCTAATGAATTAGCAGGTGAGCGAGTCGATATTATCTTATGGGATGAAAACCCGGCACAATTTGTGATCAATGCTATGTCACCAGCTGAAGTACAATCTATTATTGTTGATGAAGAACGCAATGCAATGGATGTAGCTGTTGAAGAGTCACAACTATCTATGGCTATTGGTCGTAATGGACAGAATATTAAACTGGCATCTCAACTAACTGGTTGGGATCTCAATGTTATGACTACTGAAGAAGCAGAAAACAAGAATCAGGAAGATGCAGAGAAGTCAGTGACACAATTAATGGAAGATCTGACTATTGATGAAGATTTAGCCATTATATTACTCAATGAAGGTTTTACATCTCTGGAAGAGGTGGCTTATGTCCCTATTCAGGAAATGCTTGATATTGATGATCTTGAAGAAGATATAGTCCTTGCATTAAGAGATAGAGCTAAAGATGTATTGCTGACTAAGGCAATTTCCAGTGAAGAAAAATTAGGTGATGCTGATCCGGCTACTGATTTGCTTGAGATGGATGGTATGGATGAGCAATTAGCACATCAATTGGCATCAAGAGGTATTATCTCAATGGAAGATTTAGCTGAGCAATCAGTCGATGAATTAACAGATATTGAAGGTATGGATGATAAGCGCGCTGCTGAACTTATTATGACAGCACGTGCTCCCTGGTTTGCTGAGTCTGATTCAGATACAGCAGAACAAACAGAAATCCAGCAATAAATTAGGGCGAGGAAATTATTATGTCATCAACAACAGTTTCACAATTTGCAGAAACAGTCGGTACGCCCGTAGAACGTCTTATAGAACAGATGCATGGTGCTAACATCAAAGTAGATGGAGCAGATGCTACTATCACCGATGAAGAAAAACAGACTCTTTTAGCTTATTTACAAAATAAGCATGGTTCAGTAGAAAAATCTTCACCTAATAAAATAGTATTGAGACGCAAAACAACCAGTGAGCTATCAACATCGTCCAACTCAAATAAAAGTGGTAATAAAGTTAAAGTTGAGGTTAGAAAAAAGCGTACTTATGTTAAGAAAAGTGAGATAGATACTAATATCATTTCTGCTGATGCTGAATTACTAGAAGCACGTAGAATTGCTCAGGAAGAAAAGAAACGTCAGGAAGAAATACTCAATGAGAAAAAACAAGCGGCTGAAGCTCTGCTAGCAAAAGAAGAAGCCGAGAAGTTCAAGCTTGTAGAAGCAGAAAAACAAAAAGACCTTGATAAACAGCAAACTGAAGAAGCAAAAGTAAAAGGTGTTACAGAGCAGCGTGAAGTTGAAGCCCTGGCAAGAAAACAATCCAAGCCTATTCTTAAAGAAGCACCCAGAACTACTGCTAAAACTAAAACAGATAAGTTGGAAAAAGCCAAGCAACGTCACCCGGATAAGCCTAAACAAACAGATACTTTAAGGCGTGGTAATAAACCTGGAAATGCTAAAGGTGGACGTTTTAAAAAGAGAAGGGGAGGAAAACGGCAGCCAGAGCCTCAGGTTGAATCTCTCCATGGTTTTGAAATGCCTACAGAGGTTAAAGTCATTGAGGTTTCATTACCTGAAACTATTAAAGTGGGTGATCTTGCACAAAAGATGTCAGTAAAAGCTGGTGAAGTCATAAAAGTTATGATGAATATGGGTAGTATGGTGACTATTAACCAAATGCTTGATCAGGAAACAGCTTCTATCGTTATTGAAGAAATGGGTCATACAGCAATCTTTATGAAAGAAGAGCAGATTGAAGATGATCTCATGGAGTTTCATGAAGAAGGTGAAGGAGTTGCACGTGCGCCTGTTGTCACCATCATGGGACATGTTGATCATGGTAAAACTTCACTATTAGATTATATCCGAGAATCAAAAGTTGCTGATGGGGAAGCAGGTGGTATTACTCAGCATATTGGTGCCTATCATGTAGATACTGATAAGGGCATGATTACTTTCTTAGATACACCAGGACATGCTGCTTTTACATCTATGCGTGCACGTGGTGCTAGTGCCACCGATATTGTTATTGTAGTTGTAGCAGCTGATGATGGTGTTATGCCTCAGACAAAAGAGGCCATTCAGCATGCTAAAGCAGCTAATGTACCCATTATTATTGCCGTCAATAAAATAGATAAAGAAGCTGCAGATCCTGAGCGTGTTAAAAATGAATTGTCAGCTCTGGATGTTATTCCTGAAGAGTGGGGCGGCGATGTCATGTTCATGAATGTATCTGCTAAAACTGGCCAGGGTATTGAAGAGTTATTAGATGCTATATCTGTTACTGCTGAAGTAATGGAATTATCTGCAGTTGATAATGGTCCGGCAAAAGGTATTGTCATTGAATCTAGACTGGATAAGGGACGTGGTGTTATTGCTACGATTCTGGTTCAGAGTGGTTTGATGAAAAAAGGTGATATGATTATTGCAGGTCAGGATTTTGGTCGTATTCGTGCCATACTTGATGAGGATGGTAAGACTATCAAGTCTGCAGGCCCCTCTATTCCTGTTGAAGTACTTGGATTATCAGGTAGCCCAATAGCGGGTTCAGAAGTATTAGTAGTCAAAGATGAGCGTAAAGCTCGTGAAGTAGCTTTGTTTCGCCAGGGTAAATACCGTGACATTAAACTGGCCAGACAACAGGCAGCTAAACTTGAGAATATGTTCACTAATATGGAAGCCGGTAATGTACAAACGATAAATGTCGTTTTAAAGGCTGATGTTCAGGGTTCTGTTGAAGCGATTAGTGAATCATTAAAGAAATTATCTACAGATGAAATTAAAGTCAATATTGTTTCTGGTGGTGTTGGTGGTATTAATGGCTCAGATGCACAATTAGCTTTAGCTTCAGGTGCAATTCTTATCGGTTTTAATGTTCGTGCTGATGCTTCAGCTAAGAAAATTATTGAAAATGAAGAAATTGATTTACATTATTATAGTATTATTTACGACCTTCTTGATGAAATAAAGTCTGCTATGACGGGTATGTTATTACCAGAGTTCAAAGAAGAAATTATTGGTTTAGCTGAAGTCAGAGATGTATTTAAAGCACCAAAAATTGGTTCTATTGCCGGTTGTATGGTGACTGAAGGTTTAGTTAAGCGAAATAATCCTATTCGTGTTTTACGTGATAACGTAGTGATTTACGAAGGTGAACTGGAATCATTAAGACGCTTTAAAGATGATGTAAACGAAGTTAAGTCTGGTATGGAATGTGGTATTGGTGTCAAGAATTATAATGATGTCAAAACAGGTGATCAGATTGAAGTCTATGAACGTATCCAGGTTAAAAGGACACTATAACCATGGCTGCAGATTTTAGTCGTTCCCGTCGAGTAGGAGAACTCATTCAGCGGGAATTAGCCACATTATTAAGCCGGGAAGTCAAAGATCCTCGATTAGCACTCATTTCTATCACTGCCGTTGATGTCACTCGTGACTTAAGCCTTGCCAAGGTATTTTATACTATTATGGATATCGCTGATGAAACTGATCAGAATAAACAGGCAAAAGTTAAAGAAGGTTTAATTAAAGCAAGTGGGTTTTTACGCTATGAACTGGGTCATAGAATCCAGTTGCGTATTGTTCCAAAGTTAGAATTTTTCTATGACCAGTCTGTTGTTCATGGCTCTGAATTATCTTCATTAATTGACCATGTCATTGAAGATGATAAAAAACGTCATAATTCAGATTAACTCCTTTCTGGAGAGTGCCTCATCGCTAGAAAAAGAAAAGGTCGTCCTGTCAATGGTATTTTAATTCTTGATAAACCCACAGGTATGACATCAAATTCTGCTTTACAGCAGGTCAAACGCCTTTATCAGGCTCAAAAAGCCGGTCATACTGGAAGCTTAGATCCCTTAGCCACTGGTGTATTACCTCTTTGCTTTGGTGAGGCGACTAAAGTTTCACATTATTTACTAGATTCAGACAAAACTTATATAGCAAGATGTGAATTAGGCTCGGTAACCACTACAGGTGATTCCGATGGTGAAGTCATTGCAACTGAGCCTGTTCCTGTAGTTGATAAACAACAACTTCTGAAATTATTAGCAAGTTTTACAGGAAGTCAGCTACAAACACCTCCCATGTTTTCTGCCCTTAAGCATAACGGTCGTCCACTTTATGAGTATGCTCGCAAAGGCATAACCATTGAACGTGAAGCACGTCCAGTGAATATCTTTGATATTAAGTTAGTTAATTTTTCCTGCACATCTGCTGAGAGTGAACAACAATTTATTGAAATTGAAGTACATTGCTCAAAAGGTACCTATATCCGTACACTTTGTGAAGATATTGGTCAAAAACTGGGCTGTGGTGCCTATATCAGTTCATTACGACGTATTCATTCCGGTCCTTTTTCATTATCCCAGTCTTATACATTGGAGCAATTAGTAGCTCTTTCTGAAAGTGATGCAGATAACATCGATGAATTACTATTGGATACGGATACAGCTATTAAAACCCTCCCTAAAATCATCCTCAATGAAGCCCAATTTGATACTATTTCACATGGCAATAATATTATAAATGAATCTGTTACCACTACTTCTTCACAGAATGATTTTAGGCTCTATTACAATGATAAGTTATTAGCACTTGCGGTGTTAAATAAAGAGGGCTTATTACAACCCAAAAGATTACTTTTTTTATAAAAGAAAACTGCTTGTTTAAAGTGTGATGAACAGGTAAAATACAGCGCTTGTTTGAGTCTCTTCTTTTAACCTAGAAAACGCAGTTAAAATCTATTACAACTGCCAAGAGTACCGCACCTTAAGGATTTTCTAAATATTTTGTTTCACCCGTAGAATGACTACGAATAAAACCAAAATATTCAGTAAAACCCTTAATCTACAGCACTCTTGACTGTTTCATAACGATGTCAACTGCGTTTTCTAGGTTTATTCAAATAACTGATTAGATTCATCCTTTAGTTGAGTTACACCGGTTTAAACATTCTGTTTTTTCTGGTACTTTAATTTTTTAGGAGTAGTTATGATTTCTGCACAACAGAAAAGTGAAATAGTAAAAGAACATAGTCGTGGAACCAATGATACAGGTTCTGCAGAAGTACAGGTTGCATTATTAACATCAAAAATCATTGATTTAACAGAACATTTTAAAGTTCATAATCATGACTTTCACTCCCGTCAGGGCTTGTTAAGAATGGTCAGCAAGCGTCGTAAAATGCTTGATTATTTAAAGCGTAAAGATGGACAGCGTTATATTTCTCTTATTACTAAGCTAGGCTTACGTAAGTAAAACCCACTTCCTTCCCAATTTTTAATTCAAATCACTTATAGTGATTTGAATATAACGGAGCAAAAATAGCGTGACCCCAATAAAAAGATCTTTTCAATATGGTCAGGATACAGTTACTCTTGAAACAGGCGAGATTGCCCGTCAGGCATCTGGTGCGGTTTTAGTTAATGTTGGTGGCACTTCAGTATTTGTTACTGTTGTTGCAAAAAAAGAAGCCCGAGCAGGCTTTGACTTTTTCCCTTTGACTATTGATTATCAGGAAAAAGCTTATGCTGCTGGTAAAATTCCTGGTGGTTTTTTCAAACGTGAAGGTCGTCCAAGTGAGAATGAAACATTAATCTCACGCTTAATTGACCGCCCTCTACGTCCATTATTCCCTAAGGGTTATTATAATGAAGTACAGGTTATCTGTACTGTAGTTTCTCTTAATCCTGATATTGATCCTGATATTCCTGCAATGATAGGTGCTTCTGCAGCTATGTCTTTAGCAGATGTTCCATTTAATGGTCCTGTTGGTTGTTGTCGTGTGGGTTATACAGATGGTGAATATCAACTTAATCCTTCGCGTGAGCAATTAGATGAATCTGAATTGGATTTAATTGTGGCAGGTACTGATACTGCTGTATTAATGGTTGAATCTGAAGCTGATGAACTATCTGAAGATGTTATGCTTGGTGCGGTTATGTTCGGACATGAGCAATCACAACTATTAATTAATGAAATCAAAGCTTTTGTTGCTGAAGTTGGTAATACAAGAACTGAATGGGTTGCTCCTGAAGTTGATAGCGACTTAATCAGTACGGTTAATGGTGATTGTGAAGCTGACGTCAGTGCTGCATATAAGATTAGCGATAAGCTTGAACGTCTTAATAAACTTGATGATGTTAAAGCGGCATTGATTGAAAAGCATGCATCAAATGAAGATGCTAAATGGTCAGATTCAGATTTATCCGGTGCCTTCTACAAGCTTGAAAAGAAAGTTGTTCGTGAAAGTATTATTGCCGGCAATCCTAGAATTGATGGTCGTGATACTACTACTGTTCGTCCTTTACATATTCGTACTGGCGTTCTTGAACGTACTCATGGCTCTGCATTATTCACCCGTGGTGAAACACAGGCTTTAGTTGTAACTACATTGGGCACAGCTCGTGATGCACAAATTATTGATGCACTTGAAGGCAGTTATAAAGATTCATTTATGCTGCATTATAACTTCCCTCCATATAGTGTTGGCGAAACAGGACGTGTTGGCACGCCAAAACGTCGTGAAATCGGTCATGGTCGTTTAGCTAAGCGTGGTGTTGCTGCTGTTATGCCAACTGTTGAAGAATTTCCTTATACCATTCGTGTAGTTTCTGAAATTACAGAATCAAATGGTTCAAGCTCTATGGCCTCTGTATGTGGTACCAGCTTATCTCTTATGAATGCCGGTGTACCTATTTCATCTCCAGTTGCCGGTATTGCAATGGGATTGATCAAAGAAGGTGATGGCTTTGCAGTATTAACCGATATCTTAGGTGATGAAGATCATCTTGGCGATATGGATTTTAAAGTAGCCGGTACTGAAAATGGTGTCAACGCTTTACAGATGGATATCAAGATTGAAGGTATTACCAAAGAAATTATGGAGATTGCTTTAGCACAGGCTAAAGAAGCTCGTATTAATATCCTGGGTCAGATGAATGCTGTTATTTCTGAAGTTAATACAGATATGTCTGATTATGCACCACGTATTTTAACAATTCAGATTAATCCTGAGAAAATTCGTGATGTGATTGGTAAGGGCGGCTCAACAATTAAGTCTCTTACCGAAGAAACTGGTACTAATATTGATATTAACGATGAAGGTGTTGTTAAGATATCTTCTGCTGATAATGCTGCTGCTAAAGAATGTCAGCGTCGTATTGAAGAAATTACTCAGGATGTTGAAGTGGGTAAGATATACAATGGCCGTGTTACTAAAATCATGGACTTTGGTGCATTTGTGACAATTATCCCGGGTAAGGATGGTTTAGTTCATATTTCACAAATTTGTGAAGAACGTGTGAGTAATGTCACTGATAAACTTTCTGAAGGTGAATATGTGGATGTTAAGGTTCTTGAGATTGATAAACAGGGACGCATTCGTTTGAGTATGAAAGCTATCGCTGCTGAACAAGCCGCAGCAGAATCTGATACCGCCGAGGAATAATATTTTCAGTTTCATCAGATGTAAAAAAAGGAACCTCATGGTTCCTTTTTTTATAAGGAATCATTATGATTCCCATTTGTTGTGTGATATGTAGCCAAACTTCAGTTTAGCTACAGTCTTCTGATTTACTTAATACTTTCGTAATAATCCATCAAAATTTTCGCAACTTCAGGACGTGAGAACTCTTTAGGTGGTGCAATACCATTCCCCAACATTTCACGAACTTTAGTACCGGATAGAAGAACAAAATCTTCCTTAGAATGATCAGGTGCTTCACACATCATAACAACCTTATCTAATTTCTTAGAGTAAGCTGTATGGTCTGCATTAAAGATTTCAATCTCAAGTGCACCGGCAGGGACTTCTTCTTTAAAGATAGTTTGAGCATCAAATGCACCATAATGATCACCAACACCAGCATGGTCACGACCAATAATAAAGTGTGTTGCACCCATGTTCTGACGGAAAACAGCATGCAATACACCTTCACGTGGACCGGCATAGAGCATATCAAAGCCATAACCAGTCACCATTGCACTATTGGCAGGGAAGTATAACTCAACCATCTTACGAATAGCTGAATCACGAACTGGGGCAGGAATATCACCTGGCTTTAATTTGCCTAATAACATATGAATAACCAGACCATCACAATCTAAACGGTCCATTGCCATATGACAAAGTTCTTCGTGTGCAAGGTGCATTGGGTTACGAGTTTGGAATGCAACGACTTTCTTCCAGCCACGTTCTGCAATTTCATTACGAATCTCAACTGCTGTACGGAAAGTATCAGGAAATTCAGTCTGGAAATAAGAGAAATTTAATACTTTAATAGGACCGGAAAGACATACCTTACCTTGAGTATTAAAAGCTTCAACACCCGGGTGACCATCTTCATCAGCACTTGGTGCATAAACCTTTTCAGACATAAGAGCCATATCGGCATCAGAAAATTCTTCAATAGCCTCAACATCCATAACCGCTAGTACTGGATTGCCATCTACATTAGGATCTTTTAGTGCAATACGATCACCAACTTTAATATTTCCTGCATCTTCAACCAGATTTAATACTGGAGTTGGCCAAAATAGACCTGAAGTGGTTTTCATATCAGTAGCAACTGATAAAGCATCTGCTTTATTCATATAGCCAGTAAGAGGATTAAAATAACCAGCACCCAGCATCACAGCATTAGCAGCAGTAGCAGAGCTCACCATAATTGAAGCCAAGTTATCAGCTTCTTTTTGTAATGCTTCATTTTCAGCAGAATCATAAACAAAAAGCGGATTTAGTTCATCAGACCCATGAGGTTTAATCATATAATTTTCTCCAAAAGTTAATAAAATTGTATTGGAAGCTTTTATCTAAACCTTTTTAAATAAAAGTTTAATACGGCATAAAATTTTCAATCTGTAAGATTAGCCTATTTTAACATTTATTTATATTGATATTGATCAAAAGAGCTAAAAAAGATGCAATTAATTGGTATTTATAGCTTTGTTTACAAATATTGAATGAATATTAATAATTACAAAATATTCTATATAGCTATTCATTGCTTACTTATATAAAATAAGCACAACAAAAACTATTAAAACTGGAGCACTGTCTGGAATGACTGTTAATGCAAATACTTCTTCATCTACACCCTCAAAACACCATTCAAGCTTTAAATGGATCCGCAAAGAAAGAATTGAATCTTTAGATATTATCGTCGATCAATTTGAACATATTAAAACAGGTGCACAGCATTACCATTTTACTGCGGATTATGATGAAAATGTTTTTTTAGTCGCTTTACGAACTATTCCAACTGATTCCACTGGCGTTGCACATATACTAGAGCATACAGCACTGTGCGGTAGTCAAAAATACCCGGTACGTGATCCCTTCTTTATGATGATTCGTCGTTCCTTAAATACATTTATGAATGCTTTTACCAGTAGTGACTGGACTGCATATCCTTTTGCCAGTCAAAATAAAAAAGATTTTAATAATTTATTAGATGTCTATCTGGATGCAGTTTTCTTCTCACGCCTGGATGAGCTTGATTTTGCACAGGAAGGGCATCGATTGGAATTTGCAAAGGCTGATGATAGTCAGTCAGATTTAGAGTATAAGGGGGTTGTCTATAATGAGATGAAAGGTGCTATGTCTTCTACTGTGAGTTCACTATGGCAGGCTGTTAGTAAAAACCTCTTTCCTACTTCTACATATCACTTTAATAGTGGTGGTGAACCTACTGATATTCCAGAACTTTCTTATCATGATTTGAAAGAATTCTATCAGGTACATTATCATCCAAGTAATGCTGTATTTATGACATTTGGGAATATTGAAGCAGAAGTTCATCAGCAAAAATTTGAAGATCAGGTTTTATCAAAATTTGAACGTCTAGATAAAGAAATTAATGTCAAAGATGAACAGCGTCTGACATCACCTATCAATATAGAAGATACTTATGCTTTAAGTCCTGAAGAGGATGATAAAGAAAAAACACATCTGGTTATGGCCTGGTTATTAGGTCATAGTATTGATTTAGAAGAACAATTAGAAGCACAATTTTTAAGTAATATTTTATTGGAAAATTCCGCTTCACCATTATTGCAGGCCTTGGAAACAACAGATCTAGGTCATGCACCATCACCCTTGTGCGGTCTTGAAGATTCTAATAAAGAAATGAGTTTTATCTGTGGTATTGAGGGCTCTTCTGCAGAGCACGTTGATAAATTTGAGGAACTCATCATAAATACACTTGAAAAAGTGGCTCAAGAGGGGATTGATAAAGAACAAATTGAAGCGGTATTACATCAATTAGAATTAAGTCAGCGTGAAATTGGCGGAGACCATTACCCATTTGGTCTGCAATTAATTTTATCGGGTTTATCTACTGCAATTCATCGTGGTGATGTTATTGCACATATGAATCTTGACTCTGCTCTGGAAAAGCTTCGAGATAATGCTACTGATCCAGATTATATTAAGCATCTGGTAAAAACACATTTATTAGATAATACTCATCGTATCAGGTTAATATTTAAGCCTGATCAACAACTAGAAAAGCAGCGTAATGATGCAGAAAAAAATAAGCTTGCAGCAATTAAATCCAGTCTCAGTGAGGCAGAAAAGCAAGCATTAATCAGCTTATCACAACAGCTGACAGAACGACAAAACAAAATAGAATCTGATATGGATGATATTTTACCCAAGGTCACAATTGCTGATGTTCCTGATAAGATTTCTGTACCTGATTGTCATGAACAAAATCTTAAAACACTTAAATTGAGTAATTTTAATCAGGGTACTAATGGTATTGTTTATCAACAACTCATCCTCAATTTACCGGAGTTAACAGAGCAGGAATACCAATATCTGCCAGTATTTAATTATTGCTTTGGTGAATTAGGTTGTGGTGATAAAGATTATCTACAAATGCAGGTGCAGCAATCATTGGTTTCGGCCGGTATTTATGCACATCATAGTATTCGTGGTGATATAGATGATGAACAGCAAGTCAGAGGCTATTATACAATTTCCGGTAAGTCTTTAGTTCGTAATCATCAAAAGATGACGTATTTGCTGCAAGAGACGTTTCTTGCTATGCGCTTTGATGAAGGTGAACGAATTAAGGAACTCATTTCTCAATTAAGAATGCGCAAAGAAAACAGTATTACCGGCAGTGGACATTCTTTGGCAATGCAGGCTGCCAGCAGTCGCATGAGTCCAGTGGCCTATATAAGTCATCAGAGTAAGGGCTTAGCCAGTATCAATTTTATAAAAGAGCTGGATACAAAAATCTCTGAAAATCCACAAGCATTAGTTGAATTACAAGCTCAACTAAGACAGATTCATCAGAAACTTGTTAATGCTGAATCTCAGTTTTTATTAGTTTGCGAAGAAGAAATATTTTCTTCCTGTAAAGAGGATATTAGTCAATGTTGGTCCGACTCCCAAATTCAAAGTCAAACCAATATCCCGGTTTTAAATCTGGAAGCAATAAAACAGAATGTCAAACAAGCCTGGTTAACAACTACTCAGGTTAATTTCTGTGGTAAAGCTTATGCTACAGTCCCTGTTGAACATGAGTATTCTGCAGCACTAACTGTTTTAGGTGGTTTTTTACGTAATGGATTTCTACATAGGAGTATTCGTGAGCAGGGTGGGGCTTATGGTGGGGGAGCAACACAAGATTCAGCTAATGCCTGTTTTAAATTCTTTTCTTATCGCGATCCTCGTTTATCAGAAACACTGAATGATTTTGATGAATCGATTAATTGGCTATTGAAGACATCCCATGATTACCTGGCATTAGAAGAAGCTATTCTTGGCGTCATAAGTAGTTTAGATAAACCTTCTTCTCCTGCAGGTGATGCTAAGCAGGTTTTTCACAATAATCTATTTGGCCGTAGTACTGAGCAACGTGAAAAATTCAGACAAAGAATTTTAGCAGTTACCATTGATGATTTACTTGCTGTTGCCAATACTTATTTTGTTGGACAATCTGCCAGTATTGCAGTGATTTCCAATCATGATCATGAAGATGAATGTCTTGAGCTTGGACTTGAAGTATTTAATCTCAATTCTTAACTTAAGTTACTGAAGGCTCTAATCTAGCTGAAGGCTCTAATCTAGTTTATTAAAGATAAAAAAATGACCCAGACATTTAAACAATCCTATTATTTTTTACGTCAGAATATCCTGAAATTATTGGGTTTTACCCTCTTAATGGGCGCTTTACTGGTACTAATTGCCGAACTATTGATGCCATTTTTTATTGACCCATTGGATACATCACAGACAATTTCATTAGAAACTATTGAGCCATTTGCACAAATGCTCAATATTATTGTCAAACCTATTTATACAGGTGCTTTAATTATACTTATAGTCAGTTTAGCCAAAACTGAAGCTAAAACTATGCTTAATTGTATATTTGCTGGAATTTTACGTTGGCCATTTATGCTAGTGGCCAATATCATGACATCTTTTTTAATTTTTATTGGCTTTTTAGCTTTTATTTTACCGGGTATCTGGTTATTTACACGCTTATTTTTAGTTCCGTATCTGGTTATGATTGATAATCAGTCTCCTCTTACTGCATTAATTAATAGTTTTAAGTATACAAAAGACTATTCCTTAACTATATTAAGTGATATTGTTATTTTAATTGTTATATTAATTTTTATCGTTCTTATTTTGAGTCTTATGCAGTTATTATTACCAGTTTTACTATTAGTACTACTACTTTTATTTCAAACGATGGCTCATGTTATTTATTATCGTCATTATGAAATTTTAATGGAAAAATATAAAACTAAGTAAGAACGTTCCTAATTTTGTCATACTTATATCAAAACTCTATTCAACATTGATATTTTTAGATGGTAAGCTGGTTATATGAGACAAATTGAAAAATACTTCTCTCAAATTAATTTAAATGATTATCGTCCTGATATTTTTCCATTAGGCTATCATGTTAAGCGTTCTGAGCCCCGTTTAATTTATGTTATGCCGATTACAATGATATATCAGGGAGAATTAATAGAAGCTAAAAGTAAAAACATTTCAGCCATGGGCTTACAAATATTCATTCCTAGAAAAATGATTATTGAAGACACTATAGTTCAATTAACATTCGAAAAATTTAAAAAAGAATATAGCACTAATCCTGCTGATGAATTAGTTAATTTTGATTCTATTGATTACCTCATTAAATCTGTACAATATATCGATGAAAAAACCTATATCAGTCTGGTTCAGAAAAACTTATCTGAGGCCACTATAGATTTTTTTGATCATTTTGTTACTACAAATCGTCTGCGCTACAAAATCGATGCCACAGATCGTATTTACGCATCCAAGGCACAATATTATGAAAACCTTTACACCAATAATATGCAGCATGTCCCCATGTTTATTCGTTGGAATCAGACCAATGGCCTGTATATTGATACTATTGTAAAGACCGAAAAAAATCATCATTTTTTTGACTACTTCTGTGATGATATGACTTCCTTTTGTTTGCCAAGCAGGATTGAAAAGTTTGTTATATTAGCTCGAAAGCAACAGTCAGCTCTGTTTTTTAGTTATCGGATTTCAGGTGAATTGCATACAATCTTTGATTTTGAAATTCAATCAAAAAATGATCTGGTTCATATTTTAAAAAAGGTTAAAGCCCTTAAAGGGCGCATTTATAAAATCTTTACTAATCTTAATAAAAAACCAACCCATGAAAAAATTACTGCAATGTTGAGTCAAATACAGACATTGGATGTTATGGAATCAAAAATTCTGGACAAAAGGGTCAATGAATCCATAACACAAATAGTTTTAACAGATATTACACAGGTCTATCTAAGAAAGATTATTTCAGCTGAATTTTTACAAAGCACTACAAACTCTCACGAGCTTAGTAGTAGCGTATTGATCAATTACCAGCAAGTTAGTATGTCTGATGGACAAATTATTCATCATTATGATAAATCTACTTTTCATACCCCGGAAATCATTTATTTTTCTATCTTTAAGAATCGCTATGATGAACGTTATATATATGAAATGGATGTCAATCTTAGAATTGAACGTCAAAACTATGCAGCAAAAACTATAGATTTTTCACGTACAGGTGTAGGCCTGGTTATTCCACATAAAAAGGATGATAGTGATATTATTGCCAATGATCTTGTCGGTAATAATATTAAGATTACTTTTTCCAGTCTTATGATTAAGGGAATTACCACAGAACTAAAACATATTTCTCATCGTATAGTCATTGCTCATGAAACATCTGATGGCTTATTTCTTGGTGTTATTCGCGATACTAGTGTTTGCGGTCCTAAGGTAAATCAATTTTTTTCTGATTTAGTCAAGAATAATAAGGGTAATTTAGAACTTTGCGTGAAAGATCAAACAGAGAATATTTACACTTCATTTTATGAGTCATTTTTTACTGAAAATATTGAAACTATTCCTATTGTCATTGCTCGCGATAAAGTTAATCATCATTATATAAGAGAAATTGGATTGACCAATCCTCCCTGTCATTTGGCTGAAAATTTTTACATTAAAGATCAGGGCTATAACTACCGCTTTCTAAGCTCAAAAATTCGCCTCAACGAGTTACATCAAAGAACTGTTAATTCATCAGACAAAAAGAGTGGAGCATTTATGCTTTTCACTTTTAAAGCTAAAAATAATAATGGTATTAATAGTATTTTTTCCGTTACTGATTTTGAGGTGATCAATGAAGATGAAATTAAAATAATCATAAAGATTGTTTTAGAGAATAATGGTGCCTGTATCCATATTCAGTTTGTTAATAATTTACTAGTTGATAAATTGTTTCGTAAGATGACTATTGAAAAAGTAAATTATTTAAATAAAGCATCTGCTAAACTTTTAACTAAAGAATATAATAAAATCATCGGTTTTGCTGAAATGATAGACCTCACTAATGAATATCGTCAACAATATCAATCATAAATTTGAAGAAACCATTTGAAGAGCTAATAATTAACATGAAAATTAAAAATAAAATATTTCAACTTTTTATTTTATCTAGTGTCATTTTATTATTATCAGGCTGTTTTTCCGATAAAGCTAAAAGAACTGTAAAACATACTGAAAATGCTTTGAGTATTACACTCTCACATAATGCTAAATATGTACTTATTGCCCATTCCCAGGGGCATGTTGAATTGCGTGATGTCAAATCTAATAAAATTATTTCTCAATGGCAACATGCTGATACGCCTGATGCCGGTGTAATTGCTGCTGATTTTTCATTAAAGACGGGTAACTCAGATGAGTTTGTGGTTACTGCTCAACAAAATAATCTTGCTCTATATAGCATCAAAGAAAAGAAAATACTGTATTTCTGGTCACTTGATGATATTCGTGATATTAAATTATCCAGTGATGGTGAATTTGCTCTAGTATCGAGTCGAGATAAAAGTGGGGAATACCCGCTTTATCGCATTGTTTATTTTCATCTACGAACAGGTACCATTAAGTATGGACTATACCATGATGATATTATCACTAGTATTGCCTTATCTGCTGATGGTCGTTTGGCACTATCTGGTTCAGATGATACCAAGGCACGCTTATGGGATTTAGCAACAGGTGAACTTATTCATACTTGGCCACATACCTCCAAAGTTTCTAAGGTTCAATTATCTCCTGATGGTCACTATGCTATGACTAATACATCTTCTGAGGGTGTCTATATATGGAATACTAAGTCAGGAAAATTAGTACGCCGACTGAATAAAATCAGAGCGACTATAGCTTCTGCTGTTTTTTCAGAAGATAGTAAAATAATTGCTACCGGTTATACCCGTGAAGAAATTATTTTATGGAATATTAAATCAGGTAAGAAAATAAAAACATGGCGACCTAAAAGGCGTTATGTCTGGCAGTCTTCCTTAGCCAATGTGACCACCCTGGCTTTTCAAAATAATAAAAATCTTGTTAGTGAAACTTCAAGAGGTGTCTTACAGGTTTGGTCATTAAATAAATAGATTAAATAGTTATCCAAATTGCATCATAATATTGAAGATTAAATACTTCAAATTATGGTTGAATTGAAAGTTAAAGTTAAAGAGATTTAGTTAATAATGTTTAAGTTTTTACCTGGAATTATTCTCCTGCAAATCCTTACAGCAAGCTTGGTTTATATTGGCTTTGAGTGGTCATTAGAACCTCAATTGTTAGTGAGTATGGGGATTTTTTCCCTAATTATAGCCATACTGATTACATTCTGGTTTGGATCCATTGCACGTCATTTACATCATTCCAGCGAAGCTAAATTAAAAGAAAAGCACGCTAAAGAGCGAGAAAAGATATTATTAGAAGCAGAGCGTGATAAAGCCAAGATAAGCTCAAAAAATGCACAACAAATTAATAAATCAACCAAAGCTGTCATTGCAAAAGCCAACTTTAAAGTGGGTCTGGCAGTAGCTGCTGCTGTAGGCGTTGGCGGTATTATGATTATGAGTCAGTTAGTGACCGTAGGCATGATGATGTTTGTCGCATCAGGAAGTGGCTTAGCAGGATATCTGGCCAGGTCCAAACAAGAACGATTAGCTAATGATAAAAGTTTTAATGATGAAAACTTCGTACTTAAAGATTTAAAACCTGAAAAGAAAAAAATTTTATCCAGAAATAAAGATGAAAATACTAAGTCATTAGAAATAAAAAAATAATCGTAACTACTCAGCATATTGCCTAACAAATAACAGTTGAGCCTTATGCTCACTTATTTTTTGAACTTAGAAAACTCACTACGTTCAGACAGCTCTAAGTACTAAAAACAAGCAACCATAAGACTTTTGTTAATTTTAGAGTGAGTAGTTTCAAATTTAAATTCTATGCAATACAAACCAACAAACATCTCCAGAATTCACGTGACAGCCAAAATATCTTATCAAAATACATAATTACTAATAGGGGATTATAAATAGATATATAGAAGAGCCATATTGAGTACATATCTCAAAACAAATACAATTTAACATAATATATATTATGCGAAGTTGCAAATGTATTTACTAAATTTATATTTTCTGTACAATCATACGAATGAATACTGAGCTGTTATATAAACGACAATTTGATCACGTACACTTTTATTATAAGATTTAGTTATTATGATTATTAAAAAAACTCTAATGTTATTGCTGTTTTTAATTTTTAATTTATACACGATAACTACTTTTGGAACACAACTAGAATCTAATAAAAAACAGGATTTAGCCAATTACACACCCATTCTCACTGATAGCTTTAAAGAATTGCTTATTACATCAAACTTATCTGATGGTGAGCTATATTTTATGCGTAAGTGTTCTTCCTGCCATGATGAGTACAAAAGCTCAACTCATGGCAAAGGACCTAATCTATGGAATATTTTTGGACGTAAAGCCGGTACTTTAAAAGGATTTGATTATTCTGAAGCTATGCGACAATCCGGGCATATATGGGATTATGCAACATTAAACTATTATTTAAGCAATACAAAACGTGCCGTACCGGGACGTATTATGAACTTTAAGGGAATAAGAAAAGATTCTGACCGCGCTAAACTTTTGCTTTTTTTAAGAAGTATGAATGACAAACAAGTGCCTTTACCAAAATAAGACAAGAAGTAAAATTTATAGTATTGTTCTATTTTTAATATGTTATTACATATAAGTAATAACGATAGTCATTTGAGTAGTATTCCGTAGTCACATAAGACTATATTTTATATATACTAGTAATATTGAATTAAAGGAATAAACATGTACTTCAAAACAAAATCATTCGTTTTAATACTTATCAGCACTTTTATATTACCCATCCAAGTTAACGCTGACAACTTTTCCACTGGACCGTTATGTTATAAGCCCAGTAAGCCCTTATTATTTGCTCCAAAATATTTAAAGCGACGATTTGAAAAAGATACAGATGAATATAAATCCTGTATTCAACTTTATATTGCTGAACAGGAACGGGCGATTCAATTACACAAAGATTCCATTGCTCAGGCTGTAGAGTTATTAAAACAATAAAAAAGTTTAAATTCAAAAGAAAACTTAAATGTTTGATCCGGTGTTTCATTATCTAAACCCAAAATAACACCTGTTTCCCAATAAATTTTCTTACGTCCATCTAATTTAACATTCCCCATTAAAATCGGGCCAATACCATCGCTATCTTCACTACTGTAGTACTCGATGGCAGGTTCAAGATTTCTTGAATAACGATAGCGGGTTTGTAGGCTCATTGCAGTTTCAAAGTCATTGTCTATATCACTCCCCCATTCATAGATTAAATATAAATTGGCCGTACCTACCCATTTATTCCATTCTTTTTCAATGATTAAAGCACTTGAAAACTCAGAAATATCTTCATGACGTTCATTTTCATATTCAAACAATAAGCCCCAGTCTTCATCATACTCACCCTGCTCTGTTATTTGCCAAAGTGCTTCTAACTCAACAGCTTCAATTTTAAAAGAATCATCATGACTTTTTTTACCAATAAGGTAAGCTTCTAAAAACCAGTTTTCATTAAGTGATTGTCCATATCCTAAGCGATGTGTATAAACTTCACCTTTGCTATTATCATCATCCTTTTGGTAATTAATACGCCATTCAAACTCTCTTTCACCGGGTTATACATAAGGATGATAGACTTTATCTATAAATGAACCATCAGCTAAAGCATTAAGACAGCTAAATGTAATCATTATTAATATATAAATTTTAATCAATATTTTCATTGTCTATAATTATGCTTCCTGAATAGATTTTTTTGTATACTTTATTTTTATAGCAAAATATAAAAGAATTGGTATTATAGTTTAAGTGATGAACCTTAAATGAATATTAAATAGAAGGTTAAAAATAGAGTAAGCTAGCAATTAAAATGATATTATCCCTTATACTTTTAACTTAAAATTGATATGTTGGATGATACTATTATTTACTACTTTATTATTAACTTTTCTTCCAGGAATTTCATCACAAAGTATTACCTGCCTGGATTGTTGGGTTTATAATTCCTGAAAATCATGAAAGCAAAGGATTTAAAAATTAATTCTTCAAGCAATCCTTTAGATAAACTTCCTCCTATTCTTAAGAAAAATCTAGATAAAAATCTATGTGTTTGTAATGAAGTTAATAAGATGGAAATTATCAATGCCATCGTAAATGGAGCGACAACGGTTGCAGAAATAAAGCGACAGACTTATGCCACTATTGGAAGCGGCTGTTGCACTCTACAGGTAGAGCGTTTGATTGAGTGTCTTTGTGCACCCCCCACACCAGAGATTGAGAAATAATAAAATGGAATTATGGCAAATTATATTACTAATGATAATAGGTATATTTGCTGGTTGGATTAATGTATTGGCTGGTGGCGGATCCTTATTAACGGTGCCTATGATGCTTTTTATGGATATTCCCGCACCGATTGCAAATGGTACCAATCGTATAGCCATTCTGGCTCAAAATATAACTGCGGTTTATGCTTTCTTTCGTAAGGGGTTTTCAGATTTCAAACTTAGTCTGAGTTTGTCTGCAGCAGCTTCAATTGGAGCAGTTGCTGGTGCTTTTCTTGGTGTTGAACTGGATGGAGTCTGGTTTGATCGTATCCTGGCTATCGTGATGATTATAGTTATGATTCTGATGGCAACTGGAAAAAAGATAGAGCAAAATATTAATGAAAATCAGCAGCCAAAAAATCTATTCTTAGGGCATCTTTGTATGGTCGGTGCTGGTTTCTGGGGTGGATTTATTCAGATTGGTGTGGGCTTTATTCTTATGCCAATTTTACACAGAGTGATGGGCTTTAACCTAATACAAGTCAATATGTATAAGGTCTTTGTGGTACTCAGTTATACCATTGTTGCATTGAGTATCTTCGCCACACAGCTACAATTGTTATGGTGGGCAGGACTAGGTCTGGCATTGGGTAATTCAATTGGTGGTTGGTATGGAGCCCATACAACAGTAAATAAAGGCGAAACCTGGATTAAAGCGGTTATGTATATTGCACTGAGCTGCTTTATCGTGAAACTATTATTCTTTTAAGCTGATATGAAAATTATTATCGAGAAAAAATAGAGATTTGATGGAGCGTATTATTCATATCTGTAATAACATTTTTATCGCTGTCAGTTTTTCCTGCAGATCGGCACTCTTGTCAAATAAATCTGCTACAGCACTTTCTGTATCACCAATTAACTTTCTTAGAGCATCTTCCTGCACTTCTGTTAAAGCTAGAAATAAGAAACTTTCTTCCACTTTATCTGTCAAATTATTCATTATCAGGGAATATTCTTTTTGATGTTCTATTTGATTTCTTTCCAATGATTCCATTAATTGCTGTACCACACTAACCAGCTGTATAAGTTCGAGTCTTTGCATATCTCGCTGTTTTTCAGATACAATAGCTTTTACACGAGAATCGGCACCTTTAATTAAAATCTCAAGGTGTTGTAGTAAGTGTTTATATTCAGAAGAATTACCAGAGGCATATTCAAAACCAGCAAAGAAATATCTCCGGAACTAAATAAGGTTCTATTTCCAAAATGATAAATATCTTTTTGATGTCTTAATTGTTGAATAAGCTCGATCTCAAGTGGTTTTACAGACCCTTTAGAAGAGATAACAACCTGATCTTTTGATTCTAAAGCATAACTGACAATGACCTGAACACCATAGACCTGACAGGCAGACTGTATATTTTTTAAAATTGCCTCATTAGTCGTTTAATTATACAGTTCATGTACACAAGCAAGGACTTTTAGTTTTTTGGTCATAGTATGATCTATAATTGGAATACTTTTGAAGTATTTATAATGATAGATATTTTATAAAATATAATGCCCTATTAGTCTACTTATTTATTAAATCTTGACTTATAACATATGATATTAAATTTAATCAGCTAGAATGCTATTCTGATTTTATTTTTCTTGTTAATAGAAAAATAAGATTAGGGGGAGAAACTTATTAAATTTTATCAATATTAAGGAATATTTTATGAAAAATATCATAACAGCTATACTACTTTCTCTCACATTTGGCTCTTCAATGCTTTATGCCAGTGATTCAGACTTTATAAAAAACATGGCTCATGCTAATCCAGTACCTAATTATATGTCTATTATTATGGCCAATGCTGATAAAATGGGCTTAAACAAGGAACAAAAAACTAAGGTAATGGAGTGGAAGAAGAAAAATGCTAAGAAAATGGCTGCAATGGTTCAAAGTGTTATTGATGGTGAATCTGAAATAAAATCAGCATCTATGGCTGGTGCACCGCAAACTGATATCAAAGCTATGTCAGACAAATTAATGGCTACTCGTGCAAGTATTATTGCCGGTAAAACAACTTGCCGTGATTATATGATGAATGTACTAAGCGATGCACAATGGAAGCAACTAACAGATATTATTAAAGCATAATAATTATTTTACAGGAGTTAAATAGAGTATAATTTGACTCTTATCAAATATAAAACTTTTCCACTGTCTTAATTGCAGATAAAATATGTTTGCAAAGCGACAGCGGCAAAGTTTTATTTGCTGATGGCTCCTGTAACTTTTTATATTATGTATGAATCTTAGGAATTTCAATGACCAATAATGATGTTTTGCGCCGAGTACGTTATATTTTTGATTTTAATGATGCAAAAATGATAGCTATTTTTGCTGCAGCTGATGAAGTTGTAACACGAGAGCAAATATCAATCTGGTTAAAAAAAGAGGAAGATGAAGACTATCTAAATTTAACAGATACACAAATGGCTATTTTTTTAAATGGCTTGATCAATGTAAAACGTGGCAAAAAAGACGGCCCACAACACCCGCCGGAAAAACGTTTAACAAATAACATTATTTTTATGAAGTTAAAAATTGCTCTGAATTTAAAAGCTGAGGATGTTCTGGCGATTATGAATCTGGCAGAATTTCACTTAAGTAAACATGAACTCAGTGCTTTCTTTCGTAAAGCAGAACATAAACACTACCGAGAGTGTAAGGACCAAATCTTACGTAACTTTTTAAAAGGCTTACAATTAAAATATCGTCAGAGTGGCAAAACCACGACACAATATCAGTGGAAATAAAAGCATACCGACATCCCCGAAGTCTCTTATCGGGGATTTAAGAACCCTATTCCGCTTTTTTAACTCGAATACGGCTCCCTGCTACATCCATACCATTGAGACTTTTCATTGCTAACTTTGCCTCACCCGGCTT
>JADFVK010000260.1 GCA_015222495.1 Pseudomonadota bacterium | reverse complement strand
TGTCTTCCTCGTACGTTTCAATAGTGTTCATTTTATCAACCCACTTCTGCGGCATAAAATTGAACATAATCGGGATAAACAAAATAAATAGTATCGATAGCAACATTTTCTGCCTGGATTTAATCCACAGAAAAAACCCCATTGCAATAATCCCCAAAAGTGCACCACGCGATTGTGTACCAAAAATAGCAACTCCGGTAAGCGCTACAGCACCAAGAAGCATTAGGGATAGCCATTTATTTTTCGCTTGTAAATTTACATAGCGTATCAACGGTAAGGCCATAATAAGCGCCAATCCAATTTCTGTATTGCCTTCAATAAATGTACTGGTTGGACCTGTAACCATCCCATGCCCACCTCCAACAACAGTATAGATACCTCCTTTAACACCGTAATAACCCAATGACCCTGCAATAACCATAATAAGATATTCTATTTTTTCTCGGGTATTAATCAATACAAATGTCAAGATAGTCATTGCTTGAATTTTCATGACTTTTTCCCAAACAAACCATGCTTCATCAGGATTAAAAGCAAATAGAGTAGTCAGGGACATCCACGCCAAGTAAATAAAATAGAGTGTGACGAGTGGTGAAAATGGTAGTTTTTTCGGTTCTTTTGAAAAGACTAAGGCAAGAATTGTTACTAACCCGATTATCTGAGCAAACGGGAAACTATATGCGAAACCAAATGTCGATTTATGCGGATTCAAATACCCAAAAAGGGACCACGCTAGTACTCCCACATATGGGTGCTTTAATACGTATATGATACAAACTGCAAGGAATACTATCAGCCCTATGTCACGCATTTTATTAATTCACCGATGAGTTCAGTATTTCGGCTAATTGACCAGTCAATTCCCTGCGTTTGTATTTCACTAAACTTTCCAGGCTTGCAGCTTTTTTGTCTAGCGTAGCTGCTTGCCAATGTTTATACATGCTAAGAAATGATTGTGCCATAGCATCAGTATCACGTGGATCTACTGACCACCCAGCATTCGTTTCTTCCATGATTTCCTGAGTTGCTCCAGGATAAACAAGTGCTAGCACCGGTTTCTGGGATCGTAAATATTCATATAATTTTGCGGGTACCAGTCCGATCGTATCTTCTGATGCCTGTAATAACAATAAAATATTTGCATTTGCAAGCTCGGTTAGCGCTTGTTTGTAAGGTACACGAGGCAAGAATTCTACAACATTTTCCATGTTTAAATCTTTAACCGCTTTTTCCATTACAGGTGAGTTAGCAAAATCGCCGGGGCCAATAAAACGAATCAAAATTTTCTCTAATTTAATTTTTCCTTCTTTTGCTAACCCATGTATTGTTTTAAATAGTGGTATCGGATCTCGGAATTCCGGATTTATACCACCCGCATGCACTAGTACAAATGGATCATTCGGTGACCTTTTTGGATCAGGCAGCTCCTCAAAGTCTGCCTCATCGTAACCATTTAGCACACAAGTAATATTTTTTTTCGCTTTTTGAGGGTACCGGTCAAGTAATAGATTACGCAATTGTTGTGTACTAGTAACAATGTTTGATGCTTGCTTTATTACTCTAGCTTCTAACTTAGGTGCAAAAAAATGATTTATCCAAGGCATGCCTTCCTCTGCAGGTTCTTCATACCAAGGATCACGAAAATCGATTACAAGAGGTAAACCAGAATATTTTGATAATTGTGTTGAAATCAAATGTGCAGTGCCCAATGGGCTTGTGGAAAAAATTAGATCAAATTTTTCATCCCGCAATAAACGCTTACCTGCTTTTACCGCCCAAGGTAACCAACCAATCCAGCGATCGGGAACCGCTAGTATTGACAGATAACGCCCAGCAATAGCCAAATGCTTTTTTGTATCAATATATTTTGTATGTACTACACGTACATCATTAGGAATTTGGGCGGTCAAAGTCGTATCGACCACTTCGTAAGCACTAGGTTTTACAGTTAAAACCGTGACCCGCCATCCAAATTCGGACAAATAACGCGTAAATTTTAGCGTTCTAAGTACTCCACTACTATTTGCCTCAGGTGGGTAGTGGAACGCCACAAAAAGCGCATGTTTCATACTTGAATTGTTTTTGTCCATAGACATACCGATCTAATTTTTCACTAATTTTCTGAGTTAAAGTACATCTGTTCTATAATATTAACTTGGGATGGTGTATTAACGGATGTAGTTCCTGAGGTTCCCTGTTCTCTATTTGTATATAAGACGATTTCTTTCTCCGATTGACGATACAGTGACATAGTCACAGTATTATCCGCTTTCTTACCTATTTTTTGTTGATGCCAGTTAATTATAATGTTATCTGTCATAGCACCCATATCAAGTGTAAACTTAAGCAACTCATTGCCGCTATCTTTCATTTCTGATTTACTGTTTACTCGAAGCTGCGGCATATTTGTTAGTGATCGATTTAGTCTGCTGGGGAATAAGGCGGT
Organism: Pseudomonadota bacterium; assembly: GCA_015222495.1. Classification (GTDB taxonomy): domain Bacteria; phylum Pseudomonadota; class Gammaproteobacteria; order GRL18; family GRL18; genus GRL18. Next base: position 4,263 of record JADFVK010000260.1, on the reverse strand, counting down.
AATCCGCCAAAATGGCAACTCTGCATTCGATGCAGTACGTAATGTTGTATTTGACCGAAGTTCGCCATATTGCGAAGAATACCAGCTAGGTTGTATATTATCTTCCCCTTGGTGTAACGACATATTCGCTGAGTCTGAGGAAGCTGATAGTATCAACAATTTTGCTTTATTTCCTTTAGCTTGAACGATATCAGATTCAAAACAAAGTTCAATATCAGGATGAAAATGCATCAAATTTTCAATTTGGTGTATTCCTTCACCAATAACCCTATCAAGCAATAACAGATAACAATCTCGTACGAGCAATATAGCTCGTTCAACTACCAATACATTCTGATCAACTTTATAACCATGATGTTTACCCCTTATCCATACAACATCAGTTGAAGCTGCTACTTCAACTAGATCCCCATTGACAGTGCGGTTCCACCCAAAAGCCCCATCTGATGGTTCAGCAGCACCAGCACCATCAACAATTACTGAATTATGCGCACGTGCGCCCATAAAGTATCGTCTTAATGAATTTGATTTTGAATAGGTATATGTACCAGGATCAACAAGGAAATCATCACCTTCGACATTATATTCGACACCCAAAACATCATCATGACCATGACCTGCAGTAAGCCCAAGACCTTGCGGACCACATTTAAAATGAAGATATTGTGAAAAATGACTACCATCTGAATGTACAACGACGTGTCCTGAGTCAGGAAATATTTTCGTACTATTATTATACGGTAGAATTTTACCAGCTTTAGAGTTTCTATATTCTACGTGCCCAAGCAGCCAATAAACTTCCTCATAATTCGAATTTATGCTTTCTAAATATTTCTCGTAACCAATGATATTTAGCCCAACAGTTATCAAAGATTTATGATCGTATGCAGGATTTCCTGTTGGGCAAAAAAAACGGAATGCTTCATCGCCCAACATTGGCAACTTCCCGTTTGGTTTTTCCAAACAAGACAGGAACTCTAAAGCCTTTCCAACAATGTTATAAAATTCTTTAGATAAAGATATATTATTTTTTTTACTCAGCAATATTGTTAATATGCAGCATTCTAAAACAAACATGTGGTAAGAAATCGACTGTTCAGCGTGAACACCATCATTGTGAAATTGCTCTTTAACATTAAGTAATATTTTTTCCAAACCTTTTTCCTGCCATCTTTTTGCATTAAGAAGTTCTGGATACATTACACCGATGAAAAACAACCCAAATGCTTCAGCAATTTGGTGATTATTTTTAACTCCAATAGCCCCATATTGATTTTCTATCAAAGCTCCATAGGAGTCGACTAGCATAAGTATTTCTATGTAATCATTTTCAGATATTGGATACTCTTGCAATAATATTAGACAGTGGGTCCAACAAACTACCCTTGCTGACATCTCCAACCCATCACTAATAAATGCATTTTTCAATGGTGGATTGTTACGAATCCAATCTAATAACTGAATCATAAGCTCATCAGCAAACTGATTATCTTTCGTCACAAGCCAAGCCGATGCTAAAATGGGAAAATGTCTATGAAGATTAAGTTCAGTTAAGAATCTCCTATCAATATCAGCATCTGGGAACGATGAAAATATACTTGCAGGAAAATTCTTCCCCGTAATTGGATCTTTACTCCACTCAATTTTTTCACCATATGATTGCTTCCCCGCACCATGTATATTTATACAGTGATTACAAATGCCTTTTGCTGAGTCAAGAAGATGTTCTCGGATATTATTTGGGCAATTTTTAGAAAACCAACTGACATCGACACTCGTTATCCAAAAATTAATTCTGTGGAATTTTTCGGCCCGAGAATACTGATAAATCGCAGTTTGTAAAGAGTGGCTTTTTGGTATTATGTGCCGGTTTATTCGGGTACGAAGAAAAATTATTTTACGAATATATACTGGTAAAAGAATATAACTTAACCGTTCTACAGCTAGCGCAAACCCCAATTTATATTTTTGACGAGTGTGGTATCTCATTTTTTGGCATGATCACAAATCAACAGAAGTAACTCCATGCTGAACAGTTTTATTTTATCAGCATAAATTATTAAAACAAATGTTAATTGAAAATAAACATTAATTTTAAATAACATTTATAATTATACATTACATGGAAGATAAATAGCCTACCGCCTAATTTGTAATAACTTTCTTATCATTGTAAAAGCCGGATCTAATTCATTTTTTATAGGGTGTCTAAAAATAACCACACCTGAAATCCATCCAATAGCTGCACTTATTATTCCCGCACCTAAAATCCAAACATAGTTATTACTTTCCATTGCAATAAATAATGTAATTAAAATAGGCCCAGTAATACTAAAAGAAAAAATTCCAAAAACTTTACTCATGGATTTTAAAATACTAGAATAATCAAGCTTTAATACGCGTGCTAATAATCTGTGAGCCATTATTAACCCTACGATACTAACAACCACGAGCGAAAAAGCAACTGCCTGCAACCCATAACCACCAACAGCCACAACCGATGGTATTATTATAATTAATAATTGAAAATGAAAAATTGCAGACTTTTTAACCATCCCTACAGAAATTAAAACCTCATCAAGAAAATAAAACATTGCCGATGAAATACCATAAATACATAAAATTTGTGTTATAGGTACAGCCGCATCCCATTGCGATCCATACAATACTCTCATTATTGGAAATGCCAAAATAAATAAAACCCCGTAAAAAGGCCATGCAAGTACATTTACGTAATCAATTATCCGAAGGTATGCAGCTCCAATATCACCTTTCGCACGCTGTTCAGCAGATAGGTGAGGGAGAACAACCTGCCTTACTGCAGTTAGCACGGCCATTTCAAACAGTTTGATTAACCCCATAGCTCTGCCAAGTAAGCCTACAGCATCCATACTTATCATTTTTCCAGTTACCATGTCGGGTGTAGCCACCCTTACCTCTTTGCATAACCTGGCAATACTCGTTAAACCTCCAAAATTAATTACACTTTTAATCTCTCGAAACCCTGGAAAAAATGGGAAATTTTTCGGGCGATAATACGTTATACCAACCACTGTCGTGATCACACCAGCCAATGAAGCCCAGGCCAAGCTCATGAAACCATAGCCTTCAATTGCTAACACAATACTAGTAAATGCCAATACGAATGCACTGGCCGTTTGAACACGAAAAATAGGTGCAAAATTTAAATTTCTTCTTAAGACAGCTAACGTTACAGATCCAAATGGAAGCAAAATAAAGCACAATGTAAGTACAAAAATGACATCTTCTAGCCTCTCGTCACTGTAGAAATTTGCCACTAATGATTTTAGGAAAAATAATACGACAGCCATGGTCCATGCAAATAATATTGCTGCTCCAAAGGCACTTCGAATTTTATCAATAGTGAGTTCTTTTTCTTGAACAATATATTGAGATACACCAAAATCACGAAACATGTGTGCAAGTCCAACAATCACAGACGCAACGGAATAAATTCCAATATCTTCAGGTGTAAGCAGTCTCGCTAAAATAATTGTCGAAAAAAATTGTATAAATATTGCAGCGTATTTTTCCGCGAATGATATTAATAAAGATTTTCTTATCGACGACATGTTTTATAATAAATCATAAATCCAAATTATTAAAATATACTGGAAAATTCTGTAATTCTACTTACTGTCAACTACCCCAAAACAGTGGTATACCATTTTTTTCTAATTTATTTATGCATTTATTCCCTTTAGTTTTTTCTTCGAGAAGAAAAGCATCCATAAAGAATTTTACTGCCCAATTAAGGTATTCGAACGTACCATAACCTCCATAAACCGGATAAGTGCCCTTTACCCCCCCATTGCGACCGCTAGAATTAGTGCGTAAATTTTGGATTGAGCGACTGAAGTTGTTAATCTTCTCAGATGCATGATAGAGGTCACTGTTAATTCCCATATGATGAAGCCTCGACCAAATAATTGACATCTGTGCATTACCCGTTAAACAACTCCAGCTAGACATTGCATTCCAACGACTATCGTAACGCCCTGACAGACTGCCATCTGGTCGAAGCTGGTCCGCCATTGCAATAGCGGCTATGGTTGCCTTTGATATGTATGCTTCATTTTTTAAAACTATACCAGCTTCCAAGATTCCTTGAATATTATAAGCAATAGTATGTACTAATGGCTGTTTTGGATTATCAAGGCAATTATCACTAAACCATCCATGTTTATTTTGTTTTGATAGTGCCCAATCTATGTTTCGGATAGCCGTTTGTTGATACTTTCC